>CAXUEM010000044.1:8215-13986 GCA_964249885.1 uncultured Hymenobacter sp.
GCCTCGGCGGCAAGGACGTGCTCATCATGCCCTACGCGCCCGGCAACGCCCCGCACCTGCGCTACGACACCGAGATGAAAACCACGGGCCCGGCCGGTGAAAAGCTGCTGGCCACCATGAAAGACTACGTGCTCAAGCTCAACCATGGTCTGGGCTATGATTTTAACACCGTGGAGTTTGCCGTGCGCGACGGCATTCCGCTGGCCATCGACTTTGGCAACCCGGCCCCCGACGCCGACGTGAACTCCGTGGGCCAGCAGAACTTCGAGTGGGTGGTGGAAGCCGCCGCCAACATGGCCATAGCCCGGGCCCAGCAGCAGCGGCCGGGCGCTGATAATCTGACCTGGGGCACGTTTGTGCGCAACTCGGCGCAGGGCCACGCCGCGCCGGTCGCCGCGGCCAAGCCCGCCAAAATATTGGCCACGCCCAAGGCGTCGGCCCCGAAAAAGCCGGCCGCTCCTAAAGCCGTGAAAGCCGCATCAGCCACTACCTCCGGCGAGGCCGAAACCGCAGCCACCGAAACCAAGCCGAAAAAGGCTCGGAAATAAATGCAGTCAGTGCGTCTGTTTTTCAGGTAGCGGCCCTGGTCATCAGCCCGGAATAAGGAGTAAATAAACTTCTTATTTCGGGCTGCTAATTCTGTAGCAAAAATTCATAATTCGTAATTTATAATTCGTAATTATCATGGCGATGCCCACGTTTACGCTCGGAATTGAGGAAGAATTCCAGACCATCGACCCGCACACGCGGGAGCTGCGCTCTCACATGTCGAAAATCGTGGAAAACGGCCGCATTACCCTGCACGAGCAGGTGAAGGCCGAGATGCACGAGGCTGTGGTGGAAGTGGGCACCAACATCTGCAACAATATTCAGGAGGCCCGCACCGAGGTGTTTCACCTGCGCCGGCAGGTGATTGAGCTGGCCGACCGGCAGGGGCTGAAAATCGGCGCGGCGGGCACGCACCCGTTTTCGCGCTGGCAGGACCAGCCCATTACGCCCGATGCGCGCTACGATAAAATTGTGGAAGAACTACAGGAAGCGGCGCGCTCTAACCTGGTTTTTGGCATGCACGTGCACGTGGGCATCGAAAACCGTGACATCGGCGTGTACCTGATGAATACGCTGCGGTATTTTCTGCCCCACTTGTTTGCCCTGAGTACAAATTCGCCGTTTTGGGAAGGCCGCGAAACCGGCTATAAATCATTTCGCACGAAAGTATTCGAGCGGTTTCCGCGCACGGGCATTCCGGGCTATTTCACCAGTGCCAGCGACTACGATGAATTTGTGGCCCTGCTGGTAAAAACCGGCTGCATCGACAACGGCAAGAAAATCTGGTGGGACCTGCGCCTGCACCCGTTTTTCGATACCATCGAGTACCGCATCTGCGACATGATGATGCGCCCCGACGAGTGCATTGCCGTAGCCGCCGTGATGCAGGCGCTGGTAGCAAAAATCTACAAGCTCAAAAGTCAGAACCTGAATTTCCGGCTCTACCGCAGCGCGCTCATCAAGGAAAATAAGTGGCGCGCCGCCCGCTACGGCATCGACGGCAGCATGATAGACTTTGGCAAGCAGGAGGAAGTGCCCACGCGCAAGCTGATTCTGGAATTGCTCGATTTTGTGGACGACGTGCTTGACGAGCTCGGCAGTCGCCACGAGGTAGAGTACGTGCTCCAGATGATGGGCATGGGCACCGGCGCCGACCGGCAGCTGCGCGTGTTCCGCGAAACCGGCGAGCTGAGCAAAGTAGTGGATTATATTCTGGCTGAGACGGTTATCGGATTATAACGTGCTATAAAGTGCGCCCAGGCCCCGTGAACCCAATTGGCGGCGACCGGCCGCAACGGGCAGCCCGGAGTTCCCGTTTGAAGCCGCTTACCCCCTGCTGGCCGGGCCGGCCGGCGGTAGTTGCTGCCACCGTCTCATTTCTATGCGCTATAGAATTTGTCTCTTTTAATTAAAATATGTCCGCCCTAAAAATCGCCATTCTGGATATGTATGCCGGCGCCGCCAACGAAGGCATGCGCTGCATTCACCAACTGATTGACCGCACACAGCTCACGCTGGGCCAGGAATTAAGCGTTACTGTATTTGATGTGCGCCGCACCGCCCAGGTGCCCGATTTGCGCTTCGACATTTATATTTCCAGCGGGGGGCCGGGCAGCCCGCTGCCCACCGCCGAAGCCTGGGAGGCGCCTTATTTTGCCTGGCTCAGCCAGCTCTTCGCCTGGAATCAAGGCCAGGCCCGCAAAAAGCACCTGCTGCTGATTTGCCACTCCTTTCAGCTGGCGTGCCGGCACTTGGGCGTGGGTACGCTCAGCCAGCGCAAATCCACCTCGTTTGGGGTGCTGCCCGTGCACAAAACCGCGGCCGGCCTGGCCGACCCCCTGCTGGCTGGCCTGGAAGAGCCGTTTTTTGTGGTCGACTCGCGCGACTATCAGGTCACAGACCCCGCAGTTACGCGCCTAACGGAACTGGGCGCCGAGGTGCTGTGCCTGGAGAAAAACCGCCCTCACGTGCCGCTGGCCCGCGCCCTGATGGCCATTCGCTTCACGCCCGAGATTGTCGGCACCCAGTTTCACCCCGAAGCCGACGGCGACGGCATGCTGCGCTACCTGCTCACGGACGAGAAAAAGGCGCAGGTGATGGCCAACCACGGCGAAGCCAAATACCACGAAATGGTGGCCATGCTCCGCGACCCCGACACGATTGAGCGCACCGAGTCAGTTATTATTCCGACGTTTCTGCGCCGGGCTGTGCAGCAGCTGCAGCCCTACACCGTAGGCGCCGCTCCCGGCCCCGACCAAATTGCCCCGGCACTGGCGCTGGCTGGTAATTAAATTTGTTTTTCGCGTATTTGTGGCCCTATGATTTCCGCGCTCCGCCAGCAGTTTAACGCCGCGTTCAGTTCGGCTCGCTACCAGGAAATGCTCGCGGCCATAGACCAGGATTTGCCGGGCCAGCTGGATTTTCGTGTGGCCGAGTCACCGATTTTTGTACCCGCCGCGCTGCGCAATAAACTGCTGGCCGCCGGCGAGGATATTATTCGGGTAATTACGGCGCCGGATTTCAAGGAGCTTACTGCCGCGGCCATTCCGCCGCCGCAGCGCGTGCCGCACGAAAACGCCCACACTTCCCTGCTGGCGCTGGATTTTGCGGTGTGCCGCAACGAAAAAGGCGAGCTGGAGCCCCAGCTGATTGAACTGCAGGGTTTTGCCTCGCTCTTCGCCTTTCAGGTGTATTTAGCCGATGTATTTCGCCGGTTCTACCCGATTGACGATTCCGTAACGGCCGTGTTCAATGTGCCCGACCCGGCGGCTTACCACGCGCAGATGCGGCAGTTGCTGCTGGCCGATGCGCCGCCGGAAAATGTTATTTTACTGGAGCTGTTTCCGGAGCGGCAAAAAACCCGGATTGACTTTGCATTATCGGCCCGGGAGTGGGGAATTACCGTGGTATGCCTGACGAAAATCCGGCGCCGGGGCCGGCAATTATTATACGAGAAAAACGGGCGGCTAATTCCGATAAAGCGCATTTATAACCGTGTTATTTTCGATGAATTAATGCAGTATCCGGAGTTAAACCTGGAGTTTAATTTAACCGAGGATGTGGAAGTGGAATGGGTGGGCCACCCGAACTGGTTTTTCCGCATCAGCAAGTACACCCTGCCCTTGCTGGGTGGTTCCTACGTGCCGCCGAGCTTTTATTTGGATAAACTAGCCGCGTACCCGGCCGACCTGGAAAATTACGTGCTCAAGCCTTTGTTCTCGTTTGCCGGCAGCGGCGTGAGGCTGCACGTGAGCGCGGCCGAGCTGGACGCCATTGCCGACAAG
Organism: uncultured Hymenobacter sp.; assembly: GCA_964249885.1. Taxonomy (GTDB): domain Bacteria; phylum Bacteroidota; class Bacteroidia; order Cytophagales; family Hymenobacteraceae; genus Hymenobacter. The sequence goes on from CAXUEM010000044.1 coordinate 12,049, forward strand.
CACAACTACCTGCTGCAGCGCAAAGTGCAGTATGAGCCCGTGGTGCAGTCGCCCGACGGACTGGTGAAGTGCGAAATCCGCCTGCTCTACGCCTGGCCCGCAGGCGCAGCCCGCCCCACCCTGCTCACCAGCCTGGGCCGCTTGAGCCGGGGCGAGATGATAGGCGTGGACTTCAATAAAGACAAGGACTGGGTGGGCGGCACGGCCTGTTTCTGGGAGCGGTAAGCCGCGGCCAAGCCGGGCCTACCCCCGGCTGGCGGCCGCCAGCTGGTAACGCCGGGGCCCTGCTTGCGTACAGCAGGCCCTACCTCACTTTTTTCTTGTTATGTCCTCATTGGCTCAGAAAGGCTTACAGCTTTCCAAAAACGCACTTTTTAACGTATTTATGAGCCGGGCTGGCCGCTTGCTAGGCCGGCCGTTCAAGATTCTCTCGGTGCTCAACGAGGTAGCCGATAAGCTGGCCGACCGCAAAAGCAAGGACAGCAAGTTTCAGCAGCTTATTGACATTATGCTCACGGTGGTGCGCCTTGTGCGCAGCTACGCCGGCGGGCAGTACCGTGATATTTCGCCGAAAACGATTATCTCGGGTCTGGCCGTGCTGCTGTACGTGCTGTCGCCGATTGATTTGGTGCCCGATTTTATTCCGGTGCTCGGCTTTCTCGATGATTTAAGCTTAATCAGCTGGTTTGTCAGCAGCTTTCAGGCCGAGATTAGCCGCTTTCGGGAATGGGAGCAAACCAACGCCGTGGCTCTCGGCGCGGCGGCCGTTGATGCCAATGCCCAGCCGGCCCGGGGCGACCGGCAGCAGCCCGCCGTGGCCGAATTAGGCCACTCGTAAGCACCTGCTTTTGCCTGTTTAGTTGGCGTTGATTTACACTAAAAAGCCCGGCTCGCGCCGGGCTTTTTTATTACAATAAACCAGAAATTATAACTGCGATTAAGCCGGCCGCTCAATGCCTAATTGCGTCAGCTGCGAGGCGTATTTATCGTAAATAACTTGCAAATCGGCGTTGTGCTGACTGGCATCGACGCCAATGCTGACGTTACTGGCGTGGAAGCGGTGCAGGTGGCTGATGTGCGGGCACACCACTGGCAGGTGGCCCGCCAGCAGAAAGCGCACGTACAAATCCAGGTCCTCGGCCATGGCCAGCTCGCCGTCGTAGCCACCCACTTGGTCCAGCAGGGCGTGGCTGAAGCACACGTTGCCCTGAATGAAATGCTCGGCCCGGAAAATGGCCTGCAGCATGGCGCGCGGCGAGTCGAATTCCCAGGCGTAATAATCCTCATTGGGCAGGTAGCGGCCCTGGGCATCGACGCGCAGAAAATCGGCCACCAGCCAGGGCCGGCCCGGGTGGCGCTGAATCTGGGCGGCGTAGTGAAACAAGGTGCGCTGCAGCAGGATATCGTCGTCGTCGAGCGGCACTAGCCAGGCCGCGGGGGGGGCCTGCGCAATGAGCTGGTTGCGGGCTTGGCCGGCCAGCAGGGGGTGCGGGTGCTGCCAGACGCGCAGCGGCGGGCCGGGCTGGCGGGCAGCGGCGTGCAGAAACTCGGCCGTAGAGTCGGTGGAGCCGTTGTTGTAAATCAGGTGCTCGAAGCTGAAGTCCAGGGGAGCGCTGATGCTGGCCCGGACGCTGGCAACGGCCTCGGGCAGCAGCGGCCCGCGCTGGTGCGTGGGCGTGATAAGGGAAAAATGCATAGGAGGCTTGTTCGGGCGGGCCGGCCGAAAAGTTGCCCGCGCCAACGTCGAAACCTTAACTTTCCGGACGCGCCCGGCGTTTGTGCCCCTTCTAGCGCGCTGCTTCCTATGGCTATGTTTGTTGTTTCTATGCGCCTGCCCGAGTCCTTTGACGAGGATTTTATGGCGCTCATTCCGCGGCACCGCGCCTTTATCAACCAGCTGCTGGCCGATAACGTGGTGGAAGCCTACGCCATCAGCGC
>CAXUEM010000045.1:0-3861 GCA_964249885.1 uncultured Hymenobacter sp.
CACCAAGCCCGGTAAGAAAGGCAAAGCCGCCAAGAAAGAAGCCTGCGCCAAGATGGCCGTCGGCACCTCCTCGTGCTGCATGAAAGGCGGCGCCACGGCCGCGGCTAAAGCGCCGGTAGCGGCGCCAGCGGCCGTGAAGTCGCTGTAGATAAAAATATTCTAGAAAAAGCTCTGCTCCATCAAAGGCAGAGCTTTTTTTATGCTTAGTTTTCAGCGTTAAACGACCTTCTCACCACTTATTCGCTCTATGGAACTCATTGACCATCTCACAAATCTGGCGTCGCGGGCACAAAAGCAAATTGCCCATATTCAGACGGAAGAGGCTACCAAAAACGCATTGATAATGCCGTTTATCAATGCGCTGGGCTACAATGTATTCGACCCTCTGGAAGTGGTGCCAGAGTTTATCTGCGACATCGGCACTAAAAAAGGGGAGAAGATTGACTACGCCATTATGCGCGATGGTAAGCCCATTATTCTTATTGAGTGTAAGCATGTCGGCAGCGACCTAAACATTAATCACGCTGGTCAGCTATTCCGATACTTCCACGTCACGGACGCCAAAATTGGCATTCTGACTAACGGCGTCACTTACCGACTGTTCACTGATTTGGAGCAACCCAATAAGATGGACGAACGGCCATTTTTGGAGTTTGACTTGTTCAATTTTACCGAGAATGAGGTAACCGAAATGAAGAAGCTTGGTAAAGCCTCTTTTAATATTGACGATATTCTGTTTGCCGCCTATAATCTGAAGTATATGCGGGCTTTTAAAAAGTATTTTGATGAGCAGTTTGCGCAGCCCTCAGCCGATTTTATCCACTTTGTGTCTAAGCAAGTGTATGACGGCATGTTGACTACCAAGCTTAAGGAACAATTCAGTGTGTTGGTGCACCGTTCGTTTCATCAGTTCCTGAATGACAAAATTGCCATGCGGTTGCGCACGGCCATGATTGATACCAGCGGACAAGGCCCATTGGTCAATGATATTCCGGCTGTAGCAACAGAGACTGCTGCGCCATTAGAAGCGGAAAGCAGGGACAAGGATATTGAAACGACCGTGGAAGAAACCGAAGGGTTTATGATTGTGCGTGCTATTCTGCGCAAGTCGGTCGCGGTTAACCGGGTCGTGATGCGCGATGTGCAGTCGTATTGCGGGGTGCTTTTGGATGATAATAACCGCAAGCCAATCTGTCGTCTCCACTTCAACAGCAGCAAAAAATTTGTAACGCTGTTCGATGTGGAGGGCGGTGAGCGGGTCGATATTGTATCGTTGGACGATTTGTACGGCTTGGCCTCCCGCATCCGGGTCGCCGTGCAGAAGCATGAAGCCAAGCCTGCGACCTTACCAGCTGTTTAAAAGTCAGTTCAGGATATTTTGCGAAAGCCGCCCCACACGGGTGGCTTTCGCTATTTTTGAGCTCTCGTACTCCCTGCTGGCCCGCCGCCGTCGCAAGCCAAAGCTTACGCTCCATGCACCAATACCACGCCCTGCTCCGCCACATCCTCGACACCGGCACACGCAAAACCGACCGCACCGGCACGGGCACGATTTCGGTGTTCGGTCCGCAGATGCGCTTCAATCTGGCCGAGGGCTTTCCGCTGTTGACGACCAAAAAGGTGCACCTGAAAAGCATCATCCACGAGCTGCTGTGGTTTTTGCAGGGCTCGACCAACACCCGCTACCTAAAGGAAAACGGGGTTACGATTTGGAACGAGTGGGAAGACGAAAACGGCGACCTCGGCCCGGTGTACGGCTATCAGTGGCGCTCCTGGCCCGACGGCCACGGCGGCCACATCGACCAAATCAGTCAGATTATCGAGCAGCTGCGCACCCAGCCCGACTCGCGCCGGATGGTGGTTTCGGCTTGGAACGTGGCCGATATTCCAAAGATGAAGTTGCCGGCCTGCCACGCCCTGTTTCAGTTCTACGTGGCCGACGGGCGGCTGTCCTGCCAGCTCTACCAGCGCTCAGCCGACGTGTTTCTGGGCGTGCCCTTCAATATTGCCTCCTACGCCTTACTTACGCTGATGGTGGCGCAAGTCACGGGCCTGCATCCCGGCGAATTTATCTGGACCGGCGGCGACACGCACCTGTACAGCAACCACTTAGGGCAGGCCGAGCTGCAGCTAACCCGCGAACCGCGCCCGCTGCCGCAGATGCGGCTGAACCCGGCGGTGACGGATATTTTCGGGTTCCGCTACGAGGATTTTCAGTTGGAGAATTACGAGCCCTGGCCGGCCATCAAGGCGCCGGTGGCCGTGTAGTTGTTGCTACCTTGCTTGCGCAAGTACTCAACCTATTCAACATGACTTTTCTTGAGCTAGCTGCTGCTGTACTTCAACAAGCAGCTCAACCTTTAACGCAGCAGCAAATTTGGGAACAGGCAGTTTCATCGGGGTTAGCCAGCCAAGTAAGAACTAGTGGTAAAACACCTTGGGCGACCCTTGGAGCCCAAGTGTACACTGACTTGAAAAATAACCCGGCGTCAAAATTCTGCAAATCAGACAAGGGTAAGTTTGGTTTGAATGATGACGTACAAAAAGTTTCAGCAAAGGAGGGCGGAAACGAAACGACTGAAATCAACTTGCCGGTAAGTATCCACGATAAAAAGGCGGCGCAGTTTCAAGCATCCAAACAGAAACAGGAGGAATACTACCTGGAAAAGCATCTGCATCCATTTTTAGCTTATTTCGCTTTTCACCGTCTTAAAGCGCACGCAAAGACACTGAATCATAGCAAGTCGGCCAAGAGTGGTTATGGGGAATGGGTACATCCCGACATGGTGTCGTGCACTTTTCCTTTTATGCAAGACGGCTGGCACAGCGAAGTTGCTGGGCTGAGCCGCTCTATTGGCAATGCCTCCATTCGTCTATGTTCATTCGAGCTCAAACGAAAGCTTGATATGAGCAACTTACGCGAAGCTTTTTTCCAAGCCGTTTCTAACTCATCCTGGGCAAACGAAAGCTACTTAGTGGCTGCTAAGATTTCGAATGACCAAGATTTTCTCAGCGAGCTTAAGCGCCTTTCTTCCTCCTTTAACATCGGTGTAATTAGGCTAGACATCACTAATGCAGAGCTAAGCGAAATTATGCTGCCCGCTCATTATAAAGATAACCTTGATTGGGACACCATAAATAAGCTGGCAATGAACAAAGACTTCAAGGAGTTTTTGGTTAGGGTGCAAAAGGATTTGAAAAGCAATGAAGTTTATAAAGAACAATACGACAAAATTCTTTCAAAGGCAGAACTAATAAAATCCATCGAGGCAGTTCAACTCACCTAACTTATAAGCTGTAGAAATGCCGATGCTTTTTGTAGGTTGAATGGCTTGGAACCAATCTGTTGCACTGGCCACAGGGCCGCCACATTAGCCGTCAAAACTGGGTCGGGGTTCAGTAGGTCGTCTTTCATAAACAAGCCCTCGCGGCACTCCACACCCGCCGCCCGCGCCGCGCGCAGCACCGGCGCCCGGCGCACCCCGGCCACGCAGCCGGTTTCTAGTGCGGGCGTAAACAGTACCTCATCCTTAACCCAGAAAATGGCTGCCACGCCGGCTTCCGCCACGTGCCCGGCCGGGTCGCAGAGGATGATTTCATCGAGCCCGCGCCGCTGCCGCTCGTGGGCGGCGCGCACGTAGAGCCAGGCCTGGGGGCCCTTGCAGAAGCTCAGCGGCGAGAATAGCGAGTGCGTTTCGAGTGCGAAATCAGCGCGCTGCACCGGCGAGTCGTCGGGAACAAACGGCTCGGCGGTGGCCAGCCACTCGGCGGCCTCGGTACTTGGGGTATAGCGGCCGCCGCCGGCGCGCCAAAGCTGCAGGCGCAGGCGGGCGGCGGACAGGTTTTGGGCCAGCACGAGGC
>CAXUEM010000045.1:3871-12971 GCA_964249885.1 uncultured Hymenobacter sp.
GCTCGAACGACCTCGTTGACGGGGAGGCGCTCGCGCCCGGCGCGTTCAGCCGCGCTGACCAGGCTGCCCAGGCGGCCGGCTTCCCAAATCAGGGTTTCAAAGAAGCCGTCGCCAAAGGCCAGCCCGCGGTTGGGCAGGGGCAGGGCGGCGGCGGGCAGCAGGTCGTTGTTGTAAAGCAGCACGGCGAGTTGGAACAAGTTGCACCCCCTGCTGGGCCAGCCGGAGCCCGGCCAGCAGGGGAAAGTCTACAGCAGCCCGAAGCGCTTGCCCGGCAAGGCCCGCACCACGCCCCGAAACTCCAGGCTCAGCAGCAGGGAGGCCACGGCGTGAATGGGCAGCTGGGCTTTCCAGGCCAAATCGTCCATCAGCGCCTCGCGGGCGGGAGCGGCAGTTAGTACCGTTATCAAGGCAAACTCATCGACCGAAAAATCCTCAGCTGAGTAGGAGGGAGCCGGCCGGAACTTGCCCGACTGGTGCAGGGCCGCGTCCCAGTTCAGCTGCTGCTCCAAATCCAGCGGCTCCTGATAGAGGGCCGCCTTGTTGCTTTTTATCAGCGCATTGCAGCCGGCCGAGGCCACCGAGCCCAGGTTGCCGGGCACGGCCAGCACGTCGCGGTCGTAGCTCAGGGCCAGCTCGGCGGTTATCAGGGCGCCGCCTTTGATGGCCGCTTCGACTACCACCGTGCCGTCGGCCAGGCCGGCGATGATGCGGTTGCGGGCCGGGAAGTTGTAGCGGTCGGGCGGCGTGCCGAAAGGAAATTCGGTGAGCAGGCCGCCCTGCTCGCGCATTTTCTCGGCCGTTTTGCGGTGGGCGGCGGGGTAGATGATGTCCAGCCCAGTGGCCATGACGCCCACCGTATCTAGCCCTTCCTGCAGGGCGGTGCGGTGGGCCACGATGTCAATTCCGTAGGCCAGGCCGCTGACCACCAGTGGGCGGTGCGGCAGCAGGCCGGCCACGAGGCGCTCGGTTTGCTCACGGCCGTAGTCCGTGGCCTGGCGCGTGCCCACGATGGCCACGGTTTTGGGCGCGTTCAAGTCGGCCGTGCCCTGGTAGTAGAGAATGACGGGCGCGTCGGCCAGCTGCTTGAGGCGGGTGGGGAAGCGCTTGCTCGTGTAAAAGATGATTTCGACCTTGTCCTTTTCAGCTTTTTTCAAGTCGGCCTCGGCTTTGCGAAACGCGTGGTCGCGCTCCTTGCCGGTCAGCACGTTCAGCGTCGCGTCGCCCACGCCGGGAATGCGGCGCAGCTTGCCGGGCGGCATGGTGAGCACGTTTCGGGCCGAGCCGCCGTAGCTCATCAGCTGCCGCGTGAGCTGCGGGCCGATGCCGGGCAAGAGCGTGAGGGCAAGTTCGTGGAAAAGAGCGTCGTCGTTCATCGGGGGACCTCACCCCCGGCCCCCTCTCCGGCGGAGAGGGGGAGCCACGGCGGCGCGGGTTGAGTTAATTAAAAATTAAAAATGAAGAATTAAAAATGAGTTGGCTGGGGCTGAATGGAAGTCATTTTTAATTTTTAATTCGTAATTTTTTAATTCACGAAGTGCCCGCCTTGCCCGCCGCGTCCACTTCCTTGCGCAGCTGCACCAGAAAGGCGCGCACCTTCTCCAGGCTCTGCACCACGTCAATCTTCTCCTTGAGCTGCGGGCCCTTTTGCTTGAGCATGTCGCGGGCGCCGGGGATGGTGTAGCCGCGCTCTTTCACGAGGTGATAGATGGTGCGGAACACGTCGATGTCGGCCGGGGTGTAGAGGCGGTTGCCTTTCTTGCTGCGGCGCGGGCGCAGTTCCTCAAACTCGGTTTCCCAGAACCGAATCAGCGACTCGGCCACCTTGAACTGCGCCGCCACCTCGCCGATGGTGAAGTACTGCTTCTCGATTTCGCGCTCTTTATAGGGCATGGGACTACCTTTGCAATTAGGCCGAAAAGTACCGATAAATCCCCGTTTGGCCGCTTATTCTTCGCTCTCATGTCCGCGCCTCTGTCCCTGCCTTCCGCTGCCGTCGTCCGCCAGCAGTTTCTGGATTTCTTCGCCTCCAAAGGCCACCACATCGTGCCCTCGGCCCCGATTGTGGTGAAAGACGACCCGACCTTGCTCTTCATCAACTCGGGCATGGCGCCGTTCAAAGACTACTTTCTGGGCAACAAGCCCGCGCCCCACAAGCGCATCGCCGACACCCAGAAGTGCCTCAGAGTGAGCGGTAAGCACAACGATTTGGAGGAAGTAGGCTACGACACCTACCACCACACCATGTTCGAGATGCTCGGCAACTGGTCGTTCGGCGATTACTTCAAAACCGACGCCATTGCCTGGGCCTGGGAGCTGCTGACGGACGTTTATAAGCTCGACAAAGACCGGCTCTACGTCACTTATTTCGAGGGCGACGCCGGCGACGGCCTCGGCCCCGACACGGAAACGCAAGAGCTGTGGCGCACCTACACCACCGACGACCGCATCCTGCCCGGCAACAAAAAAGACAACTTCTGGGAGATGGGCGACGTGGGCCCCTGCGGCCCCTGCACCGAAATCCACATCGACCTGCGCGCCGAGGAGGAGCGCGCCGCCACGCCCGGCCGCGACCTCGTGAACGCCGACCACCCGCAGGTGGTCGAAATCTGGAACAACGTGTTCATGGAGTTCGAGCGCCGCGCCGATAAGTCCCTGCTCAAGCTGCCCCAGCAGAACGTGGACACCGGCATGGGCTTCGAGCGCCTGATGATGGCCGTCTCGGGCGTGAAGTCGAACTACGACACCGACGTGTTTCAGCCGCTCATTCAGTTCATTGCCAAAGAAGCCGGCGTGGAATACCACGGCACCGCGCCCGCCAAGGTAACCGACCAGCCGGCCACCGAAAACGAGAAAACCGACATTGCCATTCGGGTCATTGCCGACCACATTCGCACCATTTCCTTCACCATCGCCGACGGGCAGTTGCCGAGCAACGTCAAGGCCGGCTACGTCATCCGCCGCATCCTGCGCCGGGCCGTGCGCTACGCTTTCTCGTCGCTGAACCAGAAGCAGCCCTTCCTCTACAAGCTCGTGCCCGTGCTGGCCGAGCAGATGCACAACATCTTCCCGGAGCTGAAGCAGCAAACCGCCTTCGTGACGCGCGTAATTGAGGAAGAGGAAATTGCCTTTTTGAAAACGCTGGAAAACGGCCTGCGCCGCATCGAGACGCTCGAAGACAGCTTCCGCCAGAACGGTAACCGCATCAGCGGCGAGGCCGCCTTTGAGCTGAGCGACACCTTCGGCTTTCCGCTCGACCTCACCGCCCTCATTGCCCGCGAAAAAGGCCTGACGGTGGACGAGGCCGGCTTTCAGGTCGAGCTGCAGAAGCAGAAAGCCCGCTCGCGCAACGCCCAGGAAACCGAGCAGTCGGACTGGACCATCGTGCACGAATCCGAGGAACAGCCCGCCTTCGTGGGCTATGATGTGGCCGAGGCGCCGGCCCGCATCCTGCGCTACCGGCAGACCGACAAAAAGGGCAAAACCGAGTACCAGGTCGTGCTCGACCAGACGCCGTTCTACGCCGAAAGCGGCGGGCAGGTCGGCGACACCGGCTACCTGGAGTCGGCCCTGAGCAAGGTGCGCGTCATCGACACGAAAAAGGAAAACGACCTCATCGTGCACACCCTGCTGGAGCTGCCGCAGGACGTGGACGCCGAGTTTTCGGCCCGCTACGACGTGGCCCGCAAGGAGCTGATTCGCAAGAACCACACCGCCACCCACCTGCTGCAAGCCGCCCTGCGCGAGGTGCTCGGCGCCCACGTGCAGCAGAAAGGCTCACTGGTAAGCGAAAAGCTCCTGCGCTTCGACTTCTCGCACTTCATTAAAGTAACCGACGACCAGCTGCGCCAGGTAGAAACCCTGGTGAATGAGCGCATCCGCCAGCAGATTCCGCTGGATGAGCGCCGCAACGTGCCCATTCAGGAGGCCAAAGACCTGGGCGCCACGGCCTTATTTGGCGAGAAGTACGGCGAGTTCGTGCGCGTCATCACCTTTGATAAAAACTACTCCGTGGAGCTGTGCGGCGGCACCCACGTGCGGGGCACCGGCGAAATCGGCTTCTGCAAAATCACGAGCGAAAGCGCCGTGGGCGCCGGCGTGCGCCGCATCGAGGCCGTAACCGGCCCCGCCGCCGAAGCCTACGTAAATCAGCAGCTCGACTTGCTCGGTCAGGTGCGCGAGGCGCTGGGCAACCCCCAGCACCTGCTCACGGCGCTGGAAAAGCAGGCCGAAGAAGTAGCCGCCCTGCGCAAGCAAATCGAGCAGTTCGAGACCCAGCAGCTGGCCGGGCAGCGCCAAACCCTAGCCGCGCAGTTCAAGACGTTGCCCAACGGCCTGAACTTCCTGGCCGCGCAGGTGTCAGCCGGCTCGGCCGATGCCCTCAAGAAGCTGGCTTACGAGCTACGCCAGGCGGCTCCCCCTGCTGGCACCGGCCTGGTGCTGGTGCTGGGCGCCGAAATCGACGGCAAGCCGCAGCTGGCCGTGATGCTGGACGACGAAACCGCCAAAGCCGGCCGGCTGAATGCCTCCACGCTGGTGCGCGAGCTGGCCAAGGACATTCAGGGCGGCGGCGGCGGTCAGCCGTTTTTCGCCACGGCCGGCGGCAAGAACGCGGCGGGGCTGGCAGCGGCCGTAGCGCGGGCGGAGGGGTTGGTGAATCAGTCAGCCGCTTAATGAGATATACTATGAACCGTCTGTTTTTTAGTTCTTTATGCTTCGTGGCTGTTTGCTCGACTGCCTGTAAAGAGAGGCCAATAGATTCTGCAACATCTTCATCTGTAGAATTATCTCCGAAAGTAGGTTTAGAGGTGAATGTTGATTCAACTGTAATTCAAACCGCGGATGATGACTTTAAATGGATTGTCGAGCAAACAAATTGCGAACGCAAAGTTGATTCAAACCTGCGTGACTATTACGAAATGGATTTTGTTAACAACACTGAAGCCATAGTAGTGGGAATAAGTATGCAGAATGCCCAGATATTCAGTAGTGGGATTGACAGAGTATCGAAAAGAATCAAATTGCGGCTCCTTCCACACAAGAAGAGACATTACAAGTCTAATGATTTTGATTGTTCCTGGTCAGTGTATGAAGTCTATACAAGCAATGGAAAGGTTTATCCAGGATTTTCGGATATTAAACCGGATTAAATTATGCAAATTGTATTCGACGTAGCCCCGGACCGCGTAAACTTCGCGCTCGAAGTCTTGCGCAGCCTCTCGTTTGCCCAAAACCCACGGCAGTTAGATGCTTCAGCTGTGGCCGACGATACTACCGACTACCTGCTGGCTTCGCCCGCTAACGCCGAGCGGCTGCGACAGGCGTATGAGCAGTTTGACCGGGGCGAGCGGATAGATTTTACGCCGCCCGCCGAATGACGTTTGCGCTGGCGTTTTTGCCCGTCGCCTGGGAAGATTATCAACACTGGCAGCAGACCAACAAAGCAGTCCTGCGCCGCCTCAACGCCCTGCTGAAAGAATTGCAGCGCACCCCATTTGCCGGCACAGGCAAGCCGGAACTGCTGCGTTATGACCGCGCTGGCACTTGGTCGCGGCGCATCACCGACGAGCACCGGCTGGTGTACCGGGTCGAAGGCGAGGTTGTGTGGATTCTGCAGTGCCGCTACCATTACGCGACGAAGTAGCAGCAGTAGCAGCTACACTTACCAGATGAGCAACTTATTATCCTGCTGGCGCTGCCCGCTGGCCGTTGTAACCAGATACTTATATTTGACTGGTTTATTTCCCCACTTATTTATAGCTGTCCGCATGAAAAAACGCTTTACCCTTACCGCCCTGGCGGTTATTGCCGGCGCTCACCTGGCCGTTGCCCAGCAGGTGGTCGTGCCGGTGTTCACCAATCCCGGCGACTACAACAACTTCATCGTGGGCGAGCAGCGCCTGCTGCTGCGCAAAAACCTGCGCTACATCAGCAAGGCCGCGCACAGTGAGAACGAGAAAAAGATTGAAGCCCGCCGCCTCGACGTGGTGAAGCAGAACGAGCTCAGCCTGGCCCGGCTGGCCAAGCTCAAGGCCTACGAGGGCGACAAGGACTTCAAGGAAAACGCCACCGAGGCCCTGTATCAGCAGCTCAAGGTGTACTCGGTAGACTACAAGCGGGTCGATTTTCTGGCCGCCACGCGCACAGCCAGCGTCGAGAACATGGAGGCCTATTTCCGGGCCCAGGAGCAGGCCGAGGCCAAGCTCAAGGCCGTGGGCGACAGCGTGGGCGCCGCCCAGCTGCGCTTTGCCAAGCGCCACGGCATGACCATCACCAAGGACAAGGAAATTGACGAGCTGGACCGCTACATCGCGCAGGTGTCGGAGGTCAATGCCTACCAGCACCGCATCGTGGTGCCGCAGTTCCGGCTGGAAAAAGCCGCGGCCCGGGTCATGGACGCCCTGAACTCCCAGGACCCCGCCGCCCTCGAAACTGCCCGATTGCAGCTGCTGGAAGACGCCAAAACTTCCCAGACCGAGCTGGCCGCCGTGCCCGCCTTCCGCGGCAAAGACGCCAAGTACCGCGACGCCACCAGCAATATGGCCGCCTACTACGCCGGGCTGAGCACCAACCAGCTGGCGAAAATCAAGGGTTTCATGGAGCGCAAAAACAGCCTCAGCAAAGCCGAAGCCGCCGAGGTGAACGTTCACATTGCGTATCTGAACAACAACGGCCAGCGCGTTATTCAGGCGTATAATCAGGCCATGAACAACTTCTCGGCCACCTACATCCCGGTGTTCAACGACTAAGAAGTTCGGGCCAGAGGTTTCACGACTAAATGAACGTCATGCTGAGCGTAAGCGAAGCATGACGTTCATTTTTCGCCAACATATTGCCGCCTGCGCCCGACCTTTGCCGAACTATGACCGAAACCGCCCTCGCCAGCTACCAGCCCGTCATCGGCCTCGAAGTACACGCCCAGCTGCTCACGCACAGCAAAATGTACTCCTCGGATGAGAACGAGTACGGCGCGCTGCCCAACTCCAACCTGTCGGTTATCACCCTGGGCCACCCCGGCACCCTGCCCCGCGTGAACCGCGCCGCCGTGGACTTCGCCATCAAGATGGGCCTGGCCACCAACTGCCAGATTACCCGCGAAAACCTGTTTGCCCGCAAAAACTACTTCTACCCGGATTTGCCCAAGGGCTACCAGATTACGCAGGATAAAACGCCCATCTGCCACGGCGGCCACGTCGACATCCGCCTCGCCGACGGCACCACCAAGCGCATCGGCATCACGCGCATCCACATGGAGGAGGACGCGGGCAAATCCATGCACCTGGCCGGCGAAACCGAAACCCTGGTGGACCTGAACCGCGCCGGCGTGCCGCTGATTGAGATTGTCTCGGAGCCTGACATCCGCACAGCCGAGGAAGCATACGCCTACCTGGCCGAAATCAAGAAGCTGGTGGTGTACCTGGGCATCTGCGACGGCAACATGGAGGAAGGCTCTCTGCGCTGCGACGCCAACGTGAGCGTGATGAAAAAGGACGCCGATAAGTTCGGTACCAAGGTGGAAGTCAAAAATATGAACTCCTTCCGCAACGTGCAGCGCGCCATCGAGTACGAAGTGGGCCGGCAGGTGGAAATCCTGGAAAATGGCGGCGAAATAGATTCCGAAACCCGTGGCTTCGACGCTCCCACCGGCACCACCAACGGCCAGCGCAGCAAGGAAACCCTCAACGACTACCGCTACTTCCCCGAGCCGGATTTGCCCCCCCTGCTGGTCGATGATGCCTGGCTGCACCGCGTGGCCGCCGGCCTGCCCGCCCTGCCCCAGCAGCTCTACGCCCGCTTCACCGGCGAGCTGGGCCTGAGCGACTACGACGCCCAGGTGCTCACCGACCAGAAAGACGTGGCCCTGTACTTCGACGCCCTGGCCCGCCTGCTGCCCGCCACCTCGGCCAAGGCCGCCGCCAACTGGGTCATGGGTCCGGTGAAGTCCTACCTCAACGAGCAGGCCCTGGAACTGAGCGAGTTCCCGCTCGACCCCGGCCAGCTGGCCGGCATCATCGAGCTGATTGATGCGGGCAAGCTCAACTACTCGGTGGCCTCCAAGCAGCTGTTTCCGCATCTGCTTCAGCACCCGCAGGCCAACGCCACCGGCGCGGCCCAGGAGCTGGGTTTGCTCATGCAGTCGGACGCGGGCGAGCTGGAAGCACTGGTGCAGCAGGTGCTGGCGGCCAATCCGGCTAAAGTCGCCGAGTACCGGGCCGGCAAAAAGTCGCTTACCGGCATGTTCATGGGCGAGCTGATGAAGCTCACCGGCGGCAAAGCCGACCCCAAGCTGGCCAACCAGCTCCTGCGCACGGCGCTGGACGCGGGCTAGGCCTGTAAGGTTTTAGCCCGGCCGCCGACTAAACTATCCGGGGCCGTATGAGCGTTCTGCCCCAAAACCGCCACTGTGGCCATTTTCCCTTCATGCTGAAACTTATGAACCTTACGCTTGTGGCCGCCACCGTGCTGGGCCTCACCAACGCCTGCCAGAACGCGACGGCCGCTAACGGCTACGAAATCAGCGGGCAGCTGAAAAACGCCCCGGCCGGCACCGTGCTGCACCTCTCGGAGCTGAACACGAACCAGTTTGTGGAGCGCGCCACGGCCAAAACCGACGCCACCGGCAAGTTTACCTTCAAGGGCACGGCGCCCACCGGCGGCCTCTACCGCCTGCACGTCGATGAGCCCAACCAGGTGCTGCTGCTGCTCGACAACCAAACCAAGGTGCAGCTCAGCGGCGACGCCCGCCAGCTGCCCGCCACCTACACCGTGCAGGGCAACGCCGACGCGGCCGTGATGCAGCAGCTGGCCCGCGTAACCAGCGCCCTGCAAGCGCCCATGGAGCAGCTCAACCGCCGCTACCAGGCCGCCAAGGAAACCCGGCAGGCGGATTCGCTACAGCTGATTGAAGACCGATTTAACGCCCTGCAGACGCAAAGCAACGCCCGCATCAAGGGCGTGATTCGGCGCCACGCCGGCACCCAGGCCGCCGGCTTCGCCGCCCTCAACTTCGTCGACTCCGACGCTGAGTTTGCCTTCGTCGACTCCATTGCCACCCAGCAGCGCGCCGCCCTGCCCGACAACCGCTACACCAAGGAGCTGGCCG
>CAXUEM010000045.1:12981-13931 GCA_964249885.1 uncultured Hymenobacter sp.
CCCCTGCGCGCCACCGCCCCCGGCACGCTGGCTCCCGACATCAGCCTGCCCACGCCCGACGGCAAAACCCTGACCCTGAGCAGCCTGCGCGGCAAGTACGTGCTGGTCGATTTCTGGGCGTCCTGGTGCGGGCCTTGCCGCCGCGAAAACCCCAACGTGGTGGCCGCCTACAACAAGTTTAAAAGCAAAGGCCAGGGCTTTACCATCTACAGCGTCTCGCTCGACCAGGAAAAGGAGCGCTGGACCAAGGCCATTGCGGCCGACGGCCTCGTCTGGCCCGCCCACGTCTCGGACCTGGCCGGCTGGAACTCGGTGGCCGGCGCCGCCTACGGCATCAAGTCCATCCCGCAGTCCTTCCTGCTCGACCCGCAGGGGCGCATCATCGCCAAAAACCTGCGCGGCGCCGCTCTGGATGCCAAGCTGGCCGAGGTGCTGAAGTAGGCTCTGCTATAAATCTGCCATAAATAAAAAGCCGGCCATCGTCCCGCGCGCCCGGCCCGGGGCTCGTAGATCTGGGTGTTGCGCACGGCCACATCGAGCAGGTTGCGGCCGAAAGCCAGAATGAGGGCCGCCGCGATTTCCCGGCGCAGGTTGACCAGCGCCACCGGCAAATGCGACTCGACGTTGACCAGCACCACGTCGGCCATCACCAAGCCCAGCGCCTGCAGCAGCTTGTTCAGAAACACGTTGCGCGGCAGCTTGCGGAACTGTTCCGGCGGCAGCCGAAACAAGAGCACCACCCCCTGCTGGTTGTCGCCGAGCGTGCTGAACGTCGTCAGCATCACCGGCGGCAGGGCCGGCGCCGCGCTACCCCCTGCTGGCTCCGCCGAAACCGGCGCGGACGCAGCTGTCGGGCCCGGCGCCGACGGGGTGGCAGGCCCGGTAATACCTGGTGCTGCCGGCGTGGGCAAGGCGGCGGCGGGAGGTGTTGCCGGCAGGCTGGCGAGTGA
>CAXUEM010000046.1:0-13850 GCA_964249885.1 uncultured Hymenobacter sp.
TGGTAGCCGGCTGGGTGGGCAGGACCGTGCCGGCGGCGCCCCCGCCGTTGGCGAAGTCGGCGGCGCCCAGGCGCTGGCGCAGGGCGCCCGCATCGACCACGGCCGCGCTCAGCGAGTCGGTCAGCTGCACGGGCTGCTGCTGGGGCAAACCCATCTGAAACTTGAGCAGGGCCACGCTGAGCTCGGTCAGGCGCTGGGCCTTTTGCTGCTCTACTACCAGGTTGTTGCGCTGCACGCGCAGGCGGTCCACGTCCAGCTTTTCGGCGAAACCCGCCTTGAAAATCTTCTGGGTCTGGCTCAGCACCGTGTCGAGACGCTGCACGTTGCGGGCCAGCAGGGCCAGCCGTGAGCGGGCCACCAGCGTGCTGTAATAGGCCTTGCTCACCTGCTCCACCACCTCGATTTCGGCCTGCTGGGTTTGCTTGCGGGCCAACTCCTCGTACACTTTAGCGGCCTTCAAGCCAATGAAATACGAGCCGTCGAAGAGCAGCTGCGACACCGAGGCACTAGCATTGCCCTGCCACTGCAGGCCGAAGGCGAAGGGCTGGGGCGGCACCGCCAGCTGCCGGTTGGTGAGCACCGTTTCCTGGCCGCTGCCGGCCGCCGCCACGTCGCTCGACCTGAGCACGGTCTGCGACACTGGAAAGGCCACCAGCGCCTGCTGCAACTTGAAGTTGTCCACCACGTTGGCGCCCACGTTCACCTGCGGCAGGCCGGCGCTCTTGATTTCACCGACCCGGGCGCGGGCCGTTTGCTCCCCCAACCGGGTAGCCAGCAGGGAGGCCTTGTTCTGCACGGCGTAGCTCACGGCCTGTTGCAGCGAAAGCGGCAGGAGTGCGCCCGGCGCGGGCTGGCCCAGGCTGGCCGGCGCGGCCTGCTGGGCTTGCAGCGGCTGCGCGGCCCCGGCCAGCAGGGCGGCCGTCAGCAGACCGGAAAAAGCAAAAAGGTGTTTCATAAAAACAGACAAACGGAGAGTAAAACAGCGAGTCAGGCAAGCCCGCCGGGACGGGCCCAGCCGGGGGTTATTCGGCTTCGATGATGTGGCGGTAGGAATTGATGAGCTTGTGGCCCTTGAGCGTGGCCACGCCCAGCATGAAGTGCTCGAGAATAACCTGCTGCAGGCGCTGCACCTCGAACTGCCGGGGCGGGTACACGTCGGCGTTGAAGGCTAGCTCAATCTGAGCCAGGCGCAGGCGGCCCAGCACGTCCACGTCGAGGTCGGCGCGGAATAGGCCCTCGGCCATGCCGCGGCGCAGGTTGTCCACAATTTGGGTCAGGATGTACTCGTGCTTGTGGCTGACCCAGAGCTGCCAGGTGGCGGGGTGAAATTTCTGCATATCGTAGAAAATGCTCGGGTGCACGTCGCTGAACTGCCGCCGCATCCAATCCATCATACCGAACAGCTCGGCGATGGCCGAATCGGCCTGGCCCAGCAGCTGCTCGCAGTCGTGCTGCGTCTCGGTCAGGTGCTGCTGCATGACGGCGTGCACGAGTTCGTCTTTGTTTTCAAACCACTTGTAGAGGGTCTTTTTCGACATGGCCATGTCGGCGGCGATGTCGTCCATCCTCACACATTTGATGCCGCGACGCGTGAACAGGGAAATGGAGTGGCTCAGGATACGGGTGTTCATTTCCATGATTGCCGGGCAAAGATACGACGGAAACTTTTAACGGATTTAAAGTTTCCATTATCTTTTTGCTATTTAATTTTTCGCGCCCGGCAGCTTCGTCTTTGCCAGGACGCGCGGCTGCCGCCGATATTTTAGCGGGCCGCCATTTTCCTGTTCCCGGGAGCAGCGGCAGCCGGGTGCCTACTTTTGCCGAGCACCCCAAGACCTTTTCTGCTCTCTCTTATGACTTTCCGCACCGGCTTCGGCTACGACGTGCACCAGCTCCGCGCGGGCCTGCCCTTCTGGCTCGGCGGCATTGAGCTGCCCCACACCCACGGCGCGCTGGGCCACTCCGACGCCGACGTGCTCATCCACGTCATCTGCGATGCCCTGCTGGGCGCGGCCAACCTGCGCGACATCGGCTTTCACTTCCCCGACACCGACCCGCAGTACAAGGGCATCGACTCGAAAAAGCTGCTGACCGGCGTGCTGCGCCTGCTGCGCGCGAAGGGCTACGAGGTCGGCAACATCGACTCCACCATTTGCCTGGAGCAGCCCAAAGTCAACCCCCATATCCCGGAAATGCAGCGCGTGCTGGCCGAGGTCATGGCCGTGGACGCCGACTTGATTTCCATCAAGGCCACCACCACCGAGAAGCTGGGTTTCGTGGGCCGGCAGGAAGGCGTGGCCGCCTACGCTACCGTGCTCATTGTGAAGCAATAGCTCTTTTGCCGCCTCGCGAGGCGGGCCCAACCCCCTGCTGGCGCGCCCTTATTTTTACCGTTTCTAAACCGCTTCATCTCATGAAAAAAATCTGTTTCACGCTGCTGCTGGCCGCTACGCTGCCGGTGCTGGCCCAGCAGCCGAAGAAAGTCAAAACCAAGTCCAAGGGCCCCGACAAAGTAGCCGCCCCGCCGACGACACCGGCGGCGACACCAGCGGCAACACCGGCAGCTGCCGCGGCCACCGTCACCTCGGCCGACCTCTCGGCCCGGTACGGCGCGCTCATCACCCCCGATGGCCTGCGCAAGCACCTGAGCGTGCTGGCCTCGGACGAGTACGAAGGCCGCGAAACCGGCCAGAAAGGCCAAAAAATGGCCGCCGACTACATCAGCAAGCAGTTTGCCGAAATGGGCCTGCGCGGCCCGGTGCAGGGCGGCAAAAGCCCCTATCAGCAGGCCTTCGAGCTGGAGCGCAGCACCTGGGCGCCGAACGGCCAGACCCTGCTGGTGGGCGGCAAAACCTACGTTTGGCTCCAGGATTTTTACGCCCGCGGCAACACGCCCTTCCAGGCCCAGACCACGGTGCAGCCGGTGTTCGTGGGCTACGGCATCGAGCAGGAAGGCTACTCGGACTATGCCGCCGCTGGCGACGTGAAAGGCAAGGACCTGCTGGTGCTGATGGGCGAGCCGCTGGGCGCCGACGGCAAGCCCGTGCTCAGCCTCGACGGCAAAGCCACCCGCTGGGGCCAGGCCAACCCCAGCGCCAAGCTGGAGCAAGCCGCCCGAAAAGGCGCCCGTAGTGTGTTCTTCGTCGATTTCAGCCCCAACGCCAACTTCGCCAAGCTGGCCGCCCGCGTGGCGCCCGGCATTGCGGCGCCGGCCATCCGCTTCACTGACGCGCCGGTGCGCTACGCCCCGGCCATCTACGTGTCGCCGGCCGTGGGCCTGGCCGTGCTCAAAGCCAAGGACGCCGACGTGCAGCAGTACATCACGGCCACGGCCACGGCTAAAAAGCCAGTGGCCTCACCTTTCAAGCCGGCCGGCTTTCAGGTGAAGACCGAGAAGAAGCGCGAGATGTTCGGCACCGAGAACGTGCTGGGCTACCTCGAGGGCACCGACAAGAAAGAGGAGCTGCTGGTGGTGTCGGCCCACTACGACCACCTCGGCATTCAGGGCGGCAAGGTCTACAACGGCGCCGACGACGACGGCTCCGGCACCAGCGGCGTGCTGGCCCTGGCCGAAGCCTTCGCCCGCGCCAAGCAGGGCGGCCACGGCCCGCG
This sequence comes from uncultured Hymenobacter sp., assembly GCA_964249885.1. Classification (GTDB taxonomy): domain Bacteria; phylum Bacteroidota; class Bacteroidia; order Cytophagales; family Hymenobacteraceae; genus Hymenobacter. The sequence goes on from CAXUEM010000046.1 coordinate 3,613, forward strand.
CCGCAGTATCCTGTTCCTGACCGTGACGGGTGAGGAAAAGGGCCTGCTGGGCTCGCAGTACTACGCCGGCCACCCCACCTTCCCGCTGGCCAGCACCATCGCCGACCTCAACATCGACATGATAGGCCGCACCGACCCCGAGCACGAGGGCAAAGGCGACTACATCTACGTCATCGGCTCCGACAAGCTTTCCTCCGAGCTGCACGCCATCAACGAGGCCGCCAACCAGAAGTACACCCGGATTAACCTCGACTACCGCTACAACGACCCGGCCGACCCCAACCGCTTCTACTACCGCTCCGACCACTACAACTTCGCCGTGAACAAAATCCCGGTGGCGTTTTACTTCAACGGCACCCACGCCGACTATCACGAGGAAACCGACGAAATAAGCAAAATCGGCTTCGACCAAATGGCCAAGCGCGCCCGCCTCGTATTCCACACGGCCTGGGAACTGGCCAACCGCGAGCAGCGCATCGTGGTCGACTCAAACAAGCCCTAAGCAGGCCGGGCCGGAAGGCGCCGCGGCTTACTTCAGCCGTGATACGCTGCCGATTTTCCGGTACCCCCTGCTGGCTACGCTAATTCAGCTATCCTAGTGCCCCGACAGGAAAGGTCGGGGCACTAGTGCGTTCGGGCCCCGGCTACCCCCTGCTGGCTTTCTCTCCGGCCTGAAAGAACTCGCTTTAGTAGCCTTGTGCTCCGGCCAAGGTGCCGGGCTACCCGGCAGTTCTCGTGCAGCTGCAGCTAAGGTGGGTCCTACGCCACGTAATCAGCCAGGTACTGATAAGCCGGGCAGAGATGCCCGTCCTGGGCGATGGTGGCCCGCGCAATTACCCCCTGCTGGTCGCCGCTGAGCAGATGCGGAAACACCGCGTCGAGCAGCTGCCGGCCGAAGTCGCGCGAGGCGTTGCGGGGCAGCTCGCAGGGCAGGTTGTCCACGGCCATCACGGTGATGTTGTCGGGCGCCGAGTACGGCGGGGCCAGCTCGCCGGTGGCGGGCACGTAGTCGAAGGCGGGTGCCTGAATGGTGGAGCTGCGCCGCGTGGTTGGGATGGAGCCGTCCACGTCGCAGGTCACGTCGGCGATGGTATTGATGCGGAAGTCCGGCCGCTGGGTGTCCTCGGGCGAAAACAGGCGCGGCGCCGCCGGGTGCCAGTAGGCGCAGGCAATGAGCAGGTCGGTCAGGGGCAGGAAGGGGCCGAACGTGGACTCGTAGTTTTCGGGGTGCCGGTGAAAGTCGGCCGTGTCCCAGGGCCGGCCGTCGCGGGAGCGGTGGTAGTCGCTGGAGCGCAGCTGGGCATACACGGGCTCCTGGAAATCCTGGTGCCGGAACTGGTGCACCGTCACCTGCCGGATGCCCATTTTATCGAGCACTTCCAGCGCGCCGCCCGCCACCCGGCCCGAGCCGGTGACGGCAATTTTGATGGCCGGCAGCTTGCGCACCTTGAAGTACTCCTCCTGCATGTCGTCGAGGTCCACGCACAGGTGCGCCGGCTTCAGCTCGTAGAGGTTGTGCTTGCGGCCGTAGGTCAGCAGGGCATTGTAGGCACCCACGATGCCGGCGTAGCGCCCAAAGGCCACCACGCGCTGGCCGGCGGCGTCGGTCAGCAGCTCGTAGTCAATCAGGGTGATGCGCTTTGCGAGCACGGCCTGCAGCAGCTTGCGGTTGGCGGGCTGCTTCTTGACGGTGTGCGAAAAAAACAGGTAGGTTTTGTCGGGAATCAGCTCCGCTACCGGCACTTCCTTCACGCCCAGCAGCAGGTCGCAGTCGGCCACGTCGTCCTGCACGCTCAGGCCCAGGTCGCGGTATTCCTGGTCGGAGTATGAGCGCACAAGGCTGCTTTGCACCACCACCTGCAGGCCGGGGTAGGTGGTCTGGGCCTCGACGCTTTTTTTGGGCGTGAGCGGCACGCGCTGGTCGGCGGGCGTCTTGCCCTCCCGAATCAGGCCGATTTTAAGGGAATCACGCGGAGCAGGCGAAGCGGAGAGGCTGAAAGCAGGCATAAAGCAGGGCAGATTTCGGAGCAAAGCTACGCCGTAGCGGCAGGGTCACGGGACGTTTTGAGCTTACCTTTGTTAAGGCCAAATGAAAGCGGACCGGAGGTTATTCAATGGCCCGCGGTCAGTGCTTTTTTAATCGTCCGCCGGCCTTTGGCAGCCGCCAGCAGGGGGTAAATTCGCCCTCCTGCCAGCGGCGCGCCACCAGCAGAACCCGCCGCTAACCCGCGCATCCACGCCGCTTTCTTCGACTTTCCCGCTTCGCCTCCCACCTCCCACTTCCCGTTTATGTTGCTGAAACCCCAGCCCGCCGACGTTTTTGAAGCCCGTCACAACGCGCCCGATGCGGCGGCCATTACGGCCATGCTGCGCACGGTGGGCGTTGAGTCGCTCGACCAGCTGATTGACGAAACCGTGCCCCCGGCCATCCGTCTGCCGCGCGAGCTGAACCTGCCCGCCGCCCTCACCGAGCGCGCCTTCCTGGCCAAGTTCAAGCAGATTGCCGCCCAGAACAAAGTATACAAGAGCTACATCGGCTTGGGCTACCACGATACCACGCTGCCGCCCGTCATTCAGCGCAACATCCTCGAAAACCCCGGCTGGTACACCGCCTACACGCCCTACCAGGCCGAAATTGCCCAGGGCCGCCTCGAAGCCCTGATTAATTATCAGACGCTGATAATTGACCTCACGGGCCTCGAAATTGCCAACGCCAGCCTGCTCGACGAGGGCACGGCCGCTGCCGAGGCCATGCAGATGCTGCACGCCCAGACCAAGAAGAAAACCGCCCACCGCTACTTTGTCTCGGAGCAGGTGCTGCCCCAGACCATCGACTTGCTGCGCACCCGCGCCACGCCGGTGGGCATCGAAATCGTGGTCGGCGACCACCGCACCGCCGATTTAAGCGGCCTGAACGGCGCTGACTACTTCGGGGCCATGGTGCAGTACCCCGGCGCCGACGGCGAGGTATTCGACTTCAAAGGCTTCATTGACAGCGCGCACGCCGCCGGCGTGTTCGTGGTGATGGGCGCCGACCTGCTGGCCCTCACCCTGCTCACGCCCCCCGGCGAGCTGGGTGCCGACGTGTGCGTGGGCTCCTCGCAGCGGTTTGGCATCCCGATGGGCTACGGCGGGCCCCACGCGGGCTTTTTTGCCACCAAAGACCAGTTCAAGCGCGTCATTCCCGGCCGCATCATCGGGCAGAGCATCGACGCGGCCGGCAACAAGGCCTACCGCATGGCCCTGCAAACCCGCGAGCAGCACATCCGCCGCGAAAAAGCCACCAGCAACATCTGCACCGCCCAGGTGCTCCTGAGCGTGCTGGCCGGCATGTTCGCCGTCTACCACGGCCCGCAGCGCCTCAAGCAGTTTGCCGTCAACACCCACGCCCTGGCCCAGACGCTGGAAAAGGAGCTGCGCGCCCTGGGCATCGAGCAAACGAACGAGTTCTACTTCGACACCCTGAACCTGCGCCTGGAAAGCGCCGAGCTGCAGGCCGCCGTGCGCCGCGAGGCCGAAAAAGCCGGTCTGAACTTCCGCTATTTCGACGAGGTGCGCGTGGGCATCTCGCTCAGCCAGAACACCGAGCTGCACGACGTGGCCGACATCGTGGATGTGTTTGCCAAGGTATTAGGTCAGGAAACCGCCGCTCCGGCCGCCCTGCCCGAAGATTTGGTCCTGACCTGGCCTAAGTCGTTGGTGCGCACCAGCGAGTACCTGACCCACCCGGTGTTCAACTCCCACCACGCCGAGCACGAGCTGCTGCGCTACATGAAGCAGCTCGAAAACAAGGATTTGAGCCTGGCCCACAGCATGATACCGCTGGGCTCGTGCACCATGAAGCTCAACTCCACGGCCGAAATGATTCCGGTTACCTGGCCGGAAATCGGCGGCCTGCACCCCTTCGCCCCGCTCGACCAAGCCCAGGGCTACCAGCAGATTTTCGCCGACCTGCAAACCTGGCTTTGCGAAATCACCGGCTTCGCGGCCGTCAGCCTGCAGCCCAACTCCGGCGCGCAGGGCGAGTACGCGGGTCTGCTGGCCATCAAGGGCTACCACGACGCCCGCGGCGACCACCACCGCACCGTGGCCCTGATTCCGGCCTCGGCCCACGGCACCAACCCCGCCTCGGCCGTGATGGCCGGCATGGAAGTGGTGGTGGTGAAAAGCACCGAGGAGGGCAACGTCGACCTGCAGGACCTGCGCGAAAAAGCCCAGAAACACGCCGACCGCCTGAGCTGCCTGATGGTAACCTACCCCAGCACCCACGGCGTGTACGAGGAAACCATCATCGAAATCTGCCAGCTGATTCACGAGTTCGGTGGCCGCGTCTACATGGACGGCGCCAATATGAACGCCCAGGTGGGCCTGACCTCGCCGGCTGCCATCGGCGCCGACGTCTGCCACCTGAACCTGCACAAGACCTTCTGCATCCCGCACGGCGGTGGCGGCCCCGGCGTGGGCCCCATCGGCGTGGTGGCCGACCTCGCCCCCTACCTGCCCGGCCACGCCGTGGTGCCGGTCGAGGGCCGCGAGAGCGGCGCCGTGTCGGCCGCGCCCTGGGGCTCGGGCTCCATTCTGCCCATTTCCTACGCCTACATTTCGATGATGGGCGGCGACGGGCTCAAGCGCGCTACCCAGCTGGCCATTCTGAATGCCAATTACATCAAGGCCCGGCTGGAGGCCCACTACCCGGTGCTGTATACCGGCTCGCACGGCCGCTGCGCTCACGAAATGATTCTGGACTGCCGCCACTTCAAAAAGGCAGGCATTGAGGTCGAGGACATTGCCAAGCGCCTGATGGACTACGGCTTCCACGCGCCCACGGTGAGCTTCCCGGTGGCCGGCACGCTCATGATTGAGCCCACCGAAAGCGAAAGCAAGGACGAACTGGACCGCTTCTGCGACGCCATGATTGCCATCCGCCAGGAAATTGCCGAGGTAGAATCCGGCAAGGCCGACGCCAAAGACAACGTGCTCAAGCACGCCCCGCACACCGCCGCCACCGTGCTCGTGCCCGAGTGGACCCGCCCCTACTCGCGCGAGCAGGCCGTGTACCCGCTCGAGTACGTGCGCGCCGCCAAGTTCTGGCCCAGCGTCTCGCGCATCGACTCAGCCTACGGCGACCGTAACCTCATCTGCGCCTGCACCCCGATTGAGCAGTATGCCGACCAGGAAGAGCAACTCGTAGACACCGACAAAGGCCCGTCTTACTGACATAGAGGCCAGAGGTAAAAACTGAGGGTTAAGCGTGAAAAAGCGGCCTTGGGCCCCGCCGGCCGGAAGGCCGGGGTTTTTTTTGGTTGTATGTATTTTGTTCCCCCTGCTGGCCGCGGGGGTTTTCCCCCGGAGTGTACTTACATGCCGGCACGCCGCAGCAGCGCCGGTCCATGTAGCCGCTGATGGTCTGGCCGTTCTTGTCAACCCGCACCCGCACAAAATAGGCGCTGATGGTATCCGTGACTTGCACCTCGCTGCCGGTGGTGGTGCTGGCCAGCACGGCCGAGGACTTGGTCATGCCGTCGTACACCGGGCAGTCGACGATAGTGGTGTGAGCTACGGGCGTGCGGTTGGCGCCTTCGGTGGTCAGGCGTTCGTCGCGGGCCGCCGAGCAGGCCGCCAGCAGGGCCAACGACAGGAGTAAAGTAAGTTTTTGCATGAAAGGTGAAACGAGAGGCGGAATGGGCGGGTAAGATAAGTGTATTTGCTGCAATGTTACGCTAAAATGCAGTTTATCAAAGCCAAAAAATATCTATACTACCTTGGCCACCGGAACATCAGCCGGGGCCGCTGCGTTAGGTAGGCAAGGCTGAAAATCTGAGCTTTGCCTTGATTAAGCTGCTGTTTCGCCGTTTCTCTTCTCTGTATTCTAATTCCTTTAAAATGAACCTTATCACCCGTTTTCTGACCCGTCCGGTGGCGCTGGCTGCTCTGAGTTTTGGCCTGTTGCTGGGGGCCGGTGGTTGCGCCAGTTCGGCCCGCGTGGGCGTCTCGAATGACTTTGACCACTCGGTGAACTTCCGGGCTTACAAGACCTGGTCTTGGTATCCGCAACAGGGCCAGGACACCGAAGGCGGCCCGGCCCGCGGCTACGAGTCGTTTCTGGACCAGCGCATCCGCGCCGCCGTGGAGCGCGAGATGACTGCCAAAGGCCTGACCAAGGTTGACAAGAGCCCCGATATTTTCGTGGCCTACAGCGCCAAAGTGGAGAACAAGCAGCGCATCAATAACGTCGGCCCTTACAGCCCCTGGGGTTACGGCTACTATGGTCGTGGCATGGCGCCGGTTTCCGAGTACAAGGCCGGCACCGTTATTCTTGACATCGTGGATGCCAAGCGCAAGGAGCTGGCCTGGCGCGGCACGGGCGTAGCCCAGCTCGACCAGAACACCATCAACGAAGCCGAAACCTTCCGCATCGTGAACAGCATCCTGGGCACCTACCCGCCCCAGGATGGCCCCGGCAATCAGGTTCGGCGCTAATTAGCGCTGCCGACAAACAAAAAGCCCCGTCCTGTTCGGACGGGGCTTTTTTTGTTTGATAAGCTGCTTAGCGTTGCTGCGCCTGATGAAGTACGGCAAGAACCTCGATACTGAAATCCGTGGCGGCGTAAATTAGCCGGTAGCGGCTCACCAGTAATTCTCTTATCTGCTCAAGGGCGCTTTCTGGCACTACCCTGCCGAGTTGAGGATACTCGGCTAGTCGCTGTGACGCCGCAATTAAGTCATCTTCAAGTTTGTCAGCGGCGCGGGGTGAATGCTGGCGGAGATAATCAGAAATGTCAGCCAACTGCGCAAGGGCTTTATTGCTCCAGTGTACGCGCACGCTGCAATGCCTGCATTCGTTTTTGCAGATGCTCTTTAGCTGCTTCGGCTAAGACTGTGCGGCCGGCTGCCACGTCCGCTAACCCGCGGTCAATAGAGTGAAGCACGTGAATTTCATAGAGCACATCATCCCAGGTTGCCTGAGCGGGCAAGTGCTGCGCCAAATTCAGCAACTGGTCTTTTACAGCGGGTAGAGCGGGCGTCATGGCAAGGGCAGCTATAAACTCGGATACATAAAGCGCCTAAACCGGCACGTTCACGTGACGCTCGGCGTGGTAGGAGCTGCGCACCAGCGGGCCGCTCTCCACATACTTGAGGCCGCGGCGCAGGCCTTCTTCCTTGTAGTGCGCAAACACATCGGGGTGAATGAACTCGGCCACTTCGAGGTGGCGCTTGGTGGGCTGCAGGTACTGGCCCAGGGTGAGAATGTCCAGCCCGTTGGCGACGAGGTCGTCCATGGCAGCGTACATCTCGTCGCGGGTTTCGCCCAGGCCCAGCATGATGCCCGACTTGGTGCGCTTGCCAGCCAGCTTGGTGCGCCGGATTTGCTCCAGGCTGCGGTCGTAGCGAGCCTGCGGGCGCACGAGGCGGTAGAGGCTGCCCACGGTTTCGACGTTGTGCGACACGACCTCCTGCCCGCCGGCTATCATGGTGTCCAACGCGTCCCAATTCGCTTTCACGTCCGGAATCAGCGTCTCGATGGTGGTGTCGGGGCTGAGCTGCTTGATGCGCACCACGGTTTCAAGCCAGATGGCGGCGCCGCGGTCCTTGAGTTCGTCGCGGTTAACGGAGGTAATCACGGCGTGCTTGACCTTCATCAGCTGAATGGCCTCGGCCACGCGGCGGGGCTCATCGGTGTCGTACTCGGTGGGGCGGCCCGTGGCTACGGCGCAAAACGAGCACGAGCGGGTGCAGATATTGCCCAGAATCATGAACGTGGCCGTGCCGGCACCCCAGCACTCACCCATGTTGGGACAGTTGCCCGACTCGCAGATGGTGTGCAGCTTGTGCTCATCCACAATGCGGCGCACGGCGGCGTAGTCGGGCCCGATAGGCAGCTTCACGCGCAGCCAGTCGGGCTTGCGAGGCCGGGCAGCCAGCAGGGGGTCCGCTGCAATTTGAGCCTGAATAATGGGCAGCTCTATCATTTTCAATTAATAATTAGCAATGCGTAAAGAGCAGTAACCAGCTAGCAGCTCATTTGTGCTTTTCTCAGCTCAGCCGCGACAAGGGCAAGTCAAAAATACAACCACCTGCTGCTTCGCCTGCTTATTCATTGCTCATTACTCCTTGTTGATTGCCTTAAGAGCGGTGCCCGAAGTACAATGTCAAATAAACCGAAGGAAAGAACTTCCGGCTTAAATCGTTGCTGGCCAGGGTAGCGGGCGGCGTCAAAATCACCATGGGCTTGGTGAAAGACTCCAGCAAAAAACCTGTTTCCAGGCCGGCCACGGCATCGCGGTAGCGGCCGTACTCAAAGCTGAGGGCCGCCCGCAGGTGGGCGCCGGGCACGAGCTTGGTTTTGCCGATGCCCGCAAACAGCGACGCCCGGTCGACTATCAGTGCCTCGTCGGCGTCGGTGCGGCTGTGAATGGCCGGGTCGTAAGCCTCCTCCACGTAGTACTGCTGGTTGCGCGTCTGCGGGCTGGGGGTACGGTCGTAGGTGATGTAGTAAGGCATGAGCAGACCCAGCGAGGGACCCGCGCTTACCAAAGCGTTAATCTGCACGCCGGAATCGGCGGCCTTGCGAAACAAGATGCGCTGCACACCGAAGGAGGGCCGCAGCGAAAATGCGTGGTTGGCTTTGCCGTAGACGATGCTGCCCCCGTAGCTGGTGCCCGCGCGCTGCTCTTTGTAGTCTTTCAGCATCACGCCTTCCAGGCTCCAGAAACGCAGCCACCGCTCGTCCAGCACCCGGGCCGAGCGCACCGAGGCCCCGCCGATAAGCGCGCCCTGGGTGTTGAAGTTGATGCCGAATACAAACTCCTTGCGGTAGCTCTGCTCATCGGAGGGCGCGGGCAGCGTACCGGCGGCCCGGGCCGGGGCCTGCGCTTGCGCCGACCCGTAGGCCAGCGGAAAAAGCATGCCGAATGCGGCCAGTGCCCGGGCTGCCCGCCCGCCGGGCCGACGCAGGCCGAAGATGCGTAGCTTCGCGTCGCCGTTACGTTTCGTTTCCATGAGTCGTGTCCGCAAGTCTAACCGTTAAGATATAATGAGTACTGCCACTGCCCGCTATGCCGGCCACCTGCGCACCGAAGCCACGCACGTGGCCTCGGGCAACCTGATTCAAACCGACGCCCCCGTGGACAACCACGGCCGGGGCGAGGCCTTTTCGCCCACCGACCTGGTGGCCACCGCCCTGGGCGCCTGCATGATGACCGTCATGGGCATCGTGGCCGAGCGCCACGAGCTGAACCTGACGGGCAGCACCTTCGCCCTGACCAAGCACATGACCACCGAGGCCCCGCGCCGCATTGCCCAGGTTGACGTGCAGTTTCAGCTGCCCGCCGCCCTGACCGCCGCCCACCGGACCCTGCTGGAAAATACGGCCCGCACCTGCCCGGTGGCCCTGAGCTTAAACCCGGAAATCCGGCAGCAGGTTCAGTTTGAATATGTTGGTGATGAGGTGATGAAGCAACAAGTGACTAGGTAAAAGGACAACAGGTAACAAAGCTTCTTCTCCTTATCACCTGCTACTTCATCACCTCTTTCACATCGGCCAGCCGGATGCCCATGTGAGAGGCATCGTAGCGGCAGGTTCCGTCCTGAATCAGCAGCAGCTGGGGCGACTCGTGCGGCACACCGAACTGCTGGGCCACGGCCGCCGACACGGGCCGGTAGCGCAGCAGGTCGAGGTAATAAACCGGCAGGTCGGCGGGCAGCCCGGTGCTGTCCCACTGGCGCTCCAGCTTACTTTTGGCGGCCGCGCTAATAGAGCAGGTGGTGCTGTGCTTGAAGATGAGCACCGGCCGCTGGTGCGACTCCTGCGCAATAGCGTCTAGTTGGGTTGCGTCGGTAAGCGGAAGCCAGGGAGTGGGCATTTTGAAAGATAAAAGGACGAATTGTAATTAACAGGTTACAAGCTATAAAGCCAGCTTATTGTTATTGCTGCACCTTGCGCTTGCGGCGCAGCACTGGGAACTGGGGCTGAACAACGCGCGGGTGGTTCCCGTTCTCGTACCGAAACTGGTCGCTGCCCTCGGGGCGCGGCTGGTCGCCCTCGCCGCGGGCCAGGCGCCGGCCGGGCTGCAGATGCGTGAGTTTGTACGGGCTTTCCACGCGCTGGGCCTGGCGCAGGGCGCGGCGGTGGTCGGCATCCTGGCGCGCCGCCGAGCGGTGCACGGTTTGGGCCACGGCCGCGGGAGCCGCCAGCAGGGTCAGGCTCAGGCCGCTAAGGAGTAAGGCCAGTATCGACG
>CAXUEM010000047.1:0-13722 GCA_964249885.1 uncultured Hymenobacter sp.
TCCGCGCCCCGACCCTAACGTGGCGGCCGCCCCTAAAGACACCACCAGCGTGGGTTTGCGCGTGGTGAAAGCCGTGCTGCGCTCCCTGATGACGGCCCGCTCGCTCAACATCACCTACACCCGCTCGAACGGCACCCTGCTGCCGGGCTATTTGCCCAAAACTCACTTATTTGGGTTCAGCAACGGCTTCGACGCGCCCGGCCCGGCCTTCATCCTGGGCCGGCAGGACCCGCTGGATGAGCTGTTCGGGCGTGCTTACAGCCGCGGCTGGTACACCAACCGCAGTGACCTGCTCAACACCCCGTTCTCGTCGCTGTACACCGACAACCTGAACCTGCGCACCGCGCTGGAGCCGTTCCGCGACTTCAACATTCAGCTCGACGCCCGGCAGACCAGAGTGAAAAACGAGGAAGTGTTCTACCGCCGCCTGATAAACGAGGCCACCGGCGACACGCTCTCCGGCCGGGATGCGAACGGCGTGGACCTGCGGGAGCCGCAGGCCAGCCAGCTCCTGGGTAGCGGCTCGTTCAGCACCAGCACCATCACCATCCGCAGCTTTTTCGGCGACCTGGGCGCCAACGGCGAAACCAGCAAGGCCTTTGGCCGCTTCGTGCAAAACCGGGCCGCCGTGCAGCGCCGCCTGACGACTGCCAACCCGAACACGACGGCCCGATATGGCTTCAACTCCCAGGAAGTGCTGATTCAGGCCTTTACCGATGCCTACCACGGCAAGGACTCAGACGGCGGCGAGTCGGACAACGTGAACCCCTTCGCCCTGCTGCCGCTGCCCAACTGGAACGTGAGCTACAACGGCTTATCGAACCTGCCGCTGTTTCAGAACGTGTTCAGCTCGTTTCAGCTCAACCACGCCTATACCTCACTTTACAACGTGGGCTCGTACTCGACTTCGACGCAGTACACGCAGGCCCCGGTTAATGACTTCCCGACCATTGCCAACCAGGCCGGGCAGTTCGTGCCGTACTACGTGGTAAGCCAGGTCAGCATTCTGGAGGGCCTGACCCCGCTCATCGGCATCAACTTCCAGACCCTGAACCGCATCACCGGCCGCGCCGAGTACCGCACCAGCCGGGCCCTGCTGCTGAACACGACCAACGCCCAGGTAACCGAGCAGCACACCACCGAGCTTATCATCGGCGGCGGCTACGCCACCAACCGCCTCAAGCTGCCCTTCCGCGTCGGCGGCGAGCAGCGCGTGCTGACCAACACCTTCAACGCTCGCCTCGACCTGAGCATCCGCGACAACACCACCATTCAGCGCAGCATTCTCGACGTGGTGAACCCCGGCAGTCCGGGCGGGCCCGAAAGCCCCGGCCGGCCGGTGAGTCAGATTGTCAACGGCGCCCTGCAGGTGCAGCTGCGCCCGACCATTGACTACCTGCTCAACACCCGCCTGAACCTGCAGCTCTATTTCAGCCAGAACATCAACTCGCCGCGCGTAAGCAACGCCTTCCGCAATACGACCACCGAGGGCGGGGTGCTGCTGCGCTACAGCTTGCAGTAGTTCAGGTAATGGAGTGATGGGTGACGAGGTGATGAAGACTGGAAAGTCGTTTGTGCCCGTACTTTTGAATTATTATCTGGTTGCCCCCTTACCCCGCAACCTCATCTCTCCATCACCTCATCACGCCAAACTATGACCCTGCCCGCCACCCTCAAGTACACCAAAGACCACGAGTGGATTCGCGTGGAAGGCGACGTGGCCTACATCGGCATCACCGACCACGCCCAGAAAGAGCTGGGTGATATCGTGTACGTGGACATCGACACGCTCGACAAGGAAGTGGCCCAGCACGAGGTATTCGGCACCGTGGAAGCCGTGAAGACGGTTTCGGACCTGTTCAGCCCCATCAGCGGCACGGTGCTCGAAGTCAACAGCCAGCTCGACGGCGCCCCCGAAACTGTGAACTCGGACCCCTACGGCAACGGCTGGATGGTGAAAATTTCCATCGCCAATCCCGCCGAGCTCGAAGAGCTGCTCTCGGCCGAAGCCTACGGCGAGCTGATTGGCGCCTAAACGGCCTCTGGCCTAAGCCAGCAGGGGGTGCCGAGCGCGGCCCTGGCTGGTTTCCCCGCCGCTCCTGTGCAGATGTCTTATCTTTTAGCTGACCAGCGCGTGGAAGCCCGGCGCTCCGTTCGTCCTCCCCTGAGTTCGCGCCTCCGCGCCGCCCTGCCCCTGGCTTGGGCGGCGCTGTTGCTTTACCTGACCCTGGCGCCCGCCGATAAGCTGCCGCCCACCCCGCACTGGCAGCTGCTGAGCTTCGACACGTTTGCGCACGCCGCCTTTTTTGCGGTGCAGGCCCTGCTGGCCTGGCTCTGGCTGCGCCACCAGACCCGCTACCCCCGGCTGGCCCGCCACGCCGGGCTGACGGTGCTGCTGGGCGGCACCGCTTTTGGCGCCCTCATCGAAGTGCTGCAAATGACCCTGCCCTTCAACCGCCACGGCGAGTGGAGCGACCTGATTTCCGACAGCCTCGGCACGGCCGCCGCGCTGGGCTTGCTGAAGTTAGCCGCTGGCCCGCTGCGCCGCCACGGCTGGGCGCTGGCCCTGCTGGCTGGTCTAATTACGCTTAGTCCGGCCGCCGCGCAGGATATGCCGCGGGTGCGGGCCACCATCAAGAAGCTGACCTCGCCGAAGCTGCACGGCCGCGGCTACGTGAAGCAAGGGGAGCGCAAAGCCGCCGACTACCTGCGCGGCCGGCTGCGGCAATTGAAGCTGGAGCCGCTGGCTCCGGACTATACCCAGCCTTTCACGCTGGACGTGAACACATTTCCAGGGCAGTTCAAACTTGGCTTTATAAATACCTATTCCCGCATCTTACGGCCGGGTATAGACTTTATAGCTGCTCCTGAATCCGCAGCGATTCCCGAGATGTGGAGCCATCCTTTTGAACTCGATACATTAGTTTTCAGTGATACTTCGGCGGTGCGGAAAATGGTACAGCCATCATCGCTGATGGGCCGGCTCAATAGCACCAAGGTAATTCCCGCGAAGTTGCCCAAAGGCAAGCAGGTTGCGAGCCTATTGATACGGGCACAGGATGAAGCCCGCATACCCAGCCTCTCACCTGAAGCCCAGACCTTTCTAAATCAGTTTCAACTGCGCTTGGTGTTGCAGCCTAAGCTCACCGCGTCTATAGCCTCTTTCCAAAGTTCCGTCGCTCGTTTGCTAATAAGTCAGGCTGCATGGCCAGCTGGCTTCCGTTATCCAGGCGGCGTTGATCCATTTATTCGCATAACTGTCGATGCCCAACTGCAGCGCAGCAACCCCACCCAGAACCTCTGCGCCGTCGTCCGCGGCACGGCGCAACCGGACTCGTTTCTGGTCGTCACGGCGCACTACGACCACCTGGGCGGCATGGGTCGCGACACCTACTTCCCCGGCGCCAACGACAACGCCAGCGGCGTGGCCCTGCTGCTGGAACTGGCCGCCCACTACGCCCGGCCCGAAAACCGCCCGGCCTGCTCTATTGCCTTTCTGCTCTTCGGGGCCGAGGAGGCCGGCCTGCTGGGCTCGCGCCATTTCGTGCAGCACCCGCTTGTGCCGCTTAAGCAAATCAAGTTTCTGGTCAACCTCGACCTGCTGGGCACCGGCGAGGAAGGCGCCACCGTCGTGAACGGCCGGGTGCACGAGGTCGCCTTCCGGCAGCTGCTCCAGCTCAACGAGGCCGGCCGCTACCTGCCCGGCCTCGCCGCTCGCGGCCGCGCGGCCAACTCCGACCATTTTCCGTTTTCCGGAGCCGGTGTGCCCGCGTTCTTCCTCTACACCCGCGGCGGCAGCAAGGCCTACCACGACGTGCACGACACCCCGGACAAACTTTCGCTGGCCGGCTTCGCGGGCGCCTACCAACTGATGCGGAGCTTTCTGGACGCGCGCAGTAAGTAGCCAGCAGGGGGTAGCGAATTGCCATTCGGCCGGGCCGCTGCCCGCTGCGTTTACCCCCTGCTGGACACAGAAAAGCCCGACCATTGGGGGTCGGGCTTTTTCCGAATCTTAGAGCAGAAGGCCGCTTAGCCGTTGGCTTTCAGCGAGGCCATGATTTTCTTGGCTACCACCTCCCACTCGCCTTTTTGCTGCGGGGCGCAGTTGAAGGTGACAATGAGCAGCTTGCCCTGCACGTCGGTGAAGAAGGTGAGCGTGTACACCTCGTGGCCCAGTTCCGGCTTCATGAACTCCAGGAAGCCCACTTTGCGGCCGTTGATTTCCTTCACGCCGTCGCCAATCCAAGTGGCATCCTTGTACTGCTTGTGGTAGGTTTTGGCGAACGAGCCGGCGTACACGCCAACCATATCCTGGTCAGCCTCATTCTCGCTGTAGTTGAAGGCCAGCGTGATGTGGTTGTTGTTGGTGAAGATGACGCTCGGGCGGCTCTGGGCTTTGGCATAGGCAAAGTCCATTTGCTGCTCGCTCATAGCCTCAAATCCTTTGGGAATGAGGATTTCTACCCGCTCACTCAGGACGCGCTTTTTTACCAACTCAATTTCCGAAGCCGGACGGGCAGCCGTCAGCAGCAGGACGAGCAAGGAGAAGAGGAAAGTTGTTTTCATAATGGCAAAATACTAACAGGTAGAAAAATGGTACTACGCAGTGGGCTTGCTTCTACTAAGTTACTCAAAAAACTAGAAGCGCAAGATAAAACAAGTTTTTATTTCCTGACCTAGGCGCAACATGCTGTTTTTCTGACGAACAAGGCCTTCAGGCAGCTTGAAATCGAATTACAAATTCAGAATATAGGAAACGACTAAACTGCCGAAATGTTGCTGCCGGGTGTCAGACTTTTCGGCGGCAGCGGCCTGAATGTCTTAGAAAGATACAAGATGGCCGGCATCCCGACAGTGTCAATTTGCATGCCAGCAAACGCAATTATACGGGTTACAGAATATTATTCAATTGTTCCTTTATTTTCTCCAGCTCTTCCTTCATGCCGACGACTAGGTGCTGCACTGTGGCATCGTTGGCCTTGGAGCCGATGGTGTTGATTTCGCGGCCGATTTCCTGGGCCAGAAAGCTCAGCTTTTTGCCCACGGCCTCGTCGGGCTGTTGGGCGGCCTGCTCGAAGTACGCCAGGTGGGCCGCGAGCCGCACTTTCTCCTCGGCAATGTCCAGCTTCTCAATGTAATACAGCACTTCCTGCTCGAAGCGGGTGGCGTTGAAGTGCTCATGACTGCTAAGCTCGGCCAGGTGGGCCGTCAGGCGCTGCCGCACATGCTCGATGCGGGCGGGGTCGTGCTGTTCCACGAGAGCGAGCTGCTGGCGAATGGTGGCCACGTAGCCCAGAATCTCGGCCATGAGGGTACGGCCCTCGTCTTCGCGGAAGCGCTGCATGGCAGCCACGGCCTCGTGCAGCAGGGGCAGCAGTTCGGTCCAGGGCACCTCCTCGGCCACGGGCTCGGCCTCGCGCAAGTCGGCGGCGCTCGGAATGACGCCGGGCAGGCGCAAGGCGGCCAGCAGGGTGTCTTCGCCGGTGGGCAGCCCTAGGTGCTGGGCCACCGCTTTTAGCTCCTCAAACGCGGCCAGCAGGGCCTCGCGGTTCAGGGGCAGGGCGGCGCGGGCGGCCACGGCGGCAGGCCGGGCAAAATCAATGGTGAGGTTGACCTTGCCGCGCATCAGGCTCTTGGCCAGCAGGTTGCGGATTTCCAGCTCCTGCGCCTGCAGAAAACGAGGCAGCCGCAAGGTGAGGTCGAAGGTTTTGGAGTTCAGCGACTTCAGTTCGACGGCGGCGGTGTAGGTTTCGGTTTCGCGGTGGGCTTGGCCGAAGCCGGTCATCGATACGAGCATGGCGGAAAGTATAGCAACCAATAAAGTGTTTCGAATACGCCACGAAGGTAGCGCCACCCGCACCGCCGGGCATGCCGGCGCTCAGCGTTTTTAGTCCAAGCCGTGGCCCGGCTGGTTCAATAGCGCCAACGGCCCGGCTACCGGGCGGCCCGGCGTATGGCAAAAAGGCCGCAAAAGTAAGGGCCACAACCGGACTTTTTTGCATCTCAACCCGGCGTAACACAAGCGTAACAGGGCGGGCACACTGGCGTAACGGGCTGCCCGGACCTTTGCTGCGTGAAACATATTTCCTTTTTCATGCGCGCTCTTTATTTGAGTTTTTGCCTCCTGTTCATCAGCACTTTGGCCTTTGCCCAGTCGGGTACCCTGACGGGCAAAGTGACGGATAAGAAGACCGGGGAAGGCGTTATCGGCGCCACGGTGCTCGTGACGGGCACCACGCAGGCCGCCCCGGTGGACGTGGCCGGCTCCTACGAGCTGGCCCTGCCCGCCGGCACCTATAGCATCACCATTACCTACGTGGGCTACAAGCCACTGACGTTTCCAGGCATCGTCATCAGCAGCGGGGCCAAAACCACCCTCGACGCCGTGCTGGCCGAAGATGCCACCTCGCTGAGCGAAGTAACCGTGACGGGCGTAAAGCAAACCGGCACCGAAGTCGCTCTGATTCAGGACCTGAAAAAGAGCGAAGTGGTAGTAAGCGGCATGAGCAACGACCAGATTGTGAAGACCCTGGACCGCGACGCCGCCGAAGTGGTGAAGCGCATCCCGGGCGTGACGGTGCAGAGCAACAACTTCATCGTGATTCGCGGGCTGGCCGAACGGTACAATACGGTGCTGCTGAACGATGCGCTGACGCCCTCGGCCGAGGTGGACACCCGCTCGTTTTCATTTGATATTCTGCCCTCGTCGGTGATTGACCGGGTCCTGATTTTCAAGTCCGGCGCGCCGGAGCTGCCGGGCGAGTTCGGCGGCGGCGTGGTGAAAGTGTACACCAAAAACTCAGTGCTCGAAAACTCGACTACGCTGAGCGTGTCGGGCTGGGCGCGCAGCACCAACACGTTTCAGGGCAACTACCTCAGCACCAACCACAGTTCGACTGACTTTCTGGGCTTCGACTCCAACCAGCGGGCCCTGCCCGGCGTGCTGGGTGGGCTGGACCGCAGCCAAACCATCACGGGTGAGCAAATGAGCCGCCTGCGCCAGAGTGGTGAGCTCCGCAATGAGTTTCTGCCCCGCCGCATTACCTCCCGGCCCGACCTGCGCCTGTCGCTGGGCCTGAACCGCAAGTTCGAGCTCGGCAGCATGTACGTGAGCAATGTCACCTCGCTTTCCTACTCGAACACGCAGGAGCAGTACACGTCGCTGCGCCAGCGTTTCAACTATGACTATAAGGTGCAGATAGCCAGGCCAGCCGACCAGCGGGAAGAAGCGGTTAAGATTTATGAATTTAACGACACGCGCAGTGTGTCGGCGGTGCGGGTCGGCCTGATTCATAACTATCAGCTGCGCATCAATGACCGCAACCGGCTGGAATTCCGCAACTTCTTCAACCAGTACGGCACCGACGAAGTCGTGAACCGCAAAGGCTTTATTACGGATGGCGACCCGCGTGAGCGCGACGACTACGCCCTGCACTACCAGAGCCGCAGCATTTATTCGGGCCAGCTGGGCGGCAGCCACGAGGCCGGCCCGGACCGGCGCACGGTGCTGACCTGGGCCGTGGGCTACAACTACGTAAACCGCAACGAGCCTGACTACCGGCTGAACCAGCAGGAGCGCTTCACGGGTGCGGACGCCGGCCCGTTCCGGGTGATACGCAGCCCGGGTCTGGTCACGGCCAGCTCGCGCTTTTATTCCCGGCTGACGGAGGATACCTACATGGCCAGTGGCCAGGCCGAACGCCGTCTGAGCAACCGGCGCGACACGCTCAGCGCCAATCAGGTAAAGCTGCGCGTGGGTTTCTATGCCGAGGAAAAGCAGCGCAACTACGACAGCCGCTTTTTCAACTACGGCCCTCCCAAGGGCGGCACCCTGGACCCGGCCATCGAGAGCCAGCCGCTGAGTTCCATCTTCAACCCCGAAAACCTGGAGCCCCTGGCCAGCCCGAACCTGATTCCGGGTACGAACCGCGCTTACTCGGGCCTGACCTTGATTGAGGGCACCAACCCGCAGGACCGCTATGAGGGCCAAAATCGCCTCGTGGCCGGCTACCTGAGCGCCGTAGTTCCCTTCTCCGACAAGTTCAATGTATCCGGCGGGGTGCGGGTGGAATACAACCGCAAGTATTTAGAATCGGGTGATGTGACGGAGCGCCCCTACGAGGAAATCAAAACCTTCGCCCTGCCCTCGTTCAATGCGACGTATAACTTCAACGAGCGCAGCCTGCTGCGGGCGGCGGGCAGCGTATCGGTGAACCGCCCTGAGTTCCGGGAGGTGGCCAGCTACACGTACTTCGACGTCAACAACAACTTCTTCATCACCGGCGACACACTGCTGCGCACGGCAAAAATCTACAACGCCGACCTGCGCTACGAGTTTTATCCCACCCGCTCGGAAATGATTTCGGTGGGCGTGTTCTACAAGAAATTCAACGACGCCATCGAGCAGGTCACCTCCTCGACGGCCAGCGGCGACCTGTACCTGACCTACCAGAACGCGCCGAAAGGCTACGACGTGGGCGTGGAGGTGGAAGCGCGCAAGTCGCTCGTCGGCCTGACCGAAAGCCGCGTCCTGCAGCGCTTCAACTTCGTGCTGAACGCCTCGTTGATTAAGAGCCGCGTGCAGTTGGACGCCAGCGACCTACGCAACCAGAACTTCGCGCTGCCCAGCCGCCCTCTGCAGGGCCAGTCGCCCTACGTGGTGAACGTGGGCCTGTTTTACCAGGACGATGACAACCGCTGGCAGGTGTCGGGCCAGTACAACGTCATCGGGCCGCGCATTGCCTTTGCCGGCGACCTAGACCAGAACCCGACCATCATTGACCTGCCCCGCCACGTCGTGGACCTGGCCGTAACCAAAGGTTTCGGCTCCCATTTTGAGGTGCGGGCCGGCGTGCAGAACCTGCTCAACCAGCAGGTACGCATGTACTACGACTTCGACCGCAGCGGCAAAATCGACGGCAACGAAGAAGGCAAGGCCTTTGCCCGCTACCAGCGCGGCGTGTACTCGACGCTGGGGCTGACTTACCGGTTTTAGCAGTGGGCGGGCACAGTAGCCTACCTCGACTGCTACTAGCTGATAGCTACCCCCTGCTGGCCTAAAAAACCCTCACCGCGCGGGCCGTCAGCAGGGGGCAGGTAACATAAACTTCATATGCACCTCTCGCAATCATAACGCGGCACCGGGACCGCCGGGCGGCTGCCTACCGGACCTTTGTTGCGCCTTATTTTCACTCCGAACCACCCCATGAAAAACCTTGTACTCGCGGCTTTCGCCACCCTTGCCGCTCTCACGGCCACCGCGCCGGCTACGCAGGCTCAGACCGTCTGCCCGGCGGCGCCCGGCCCGGTTATCGTGCCGGCCGGCAGCATCAGTACCAACACTACCTGGACGCGTAGCAACATCTACCTGCTCAACGGCTTCGTGTACGTGGAAAGCGGCGCCACGCTGACCATCGAGGCGGGCACCATCATCAAGGGCGACCTGGCTAATAAGGGCGCGCTCATCATCAAGCAGGGCGGGCGCATTAACGCCGTGGGCACGGCCACCCAGCCCATCGTGTTCACCTCGAACCAGCCCGCCGGCTCGCGGGCGCCCGGCGACTGGGGCGGCGTGATTCTGGTGGGCAACGCGCCCACCAACCGCACCGCCCTCACCAACGTGGAAGGCGGTGTGGCCGCCACCTTCGGCGGCCCGAACGCCAATCAGCCCGCCGACAACTCCGGCACCATGCAGTATGTGCGCATTGAGTTCGGCGGCGTGGCGTTTCAAACCAACAGCGAAATCAATGGCTTGACCTTGTGCGGCGTGGGCTCCGGCACGACGCTCGACCACATTCAGATTTCCAACGGCGGCGACGACTCTTTCGAGTGGTTTGGCGGCACTGTGAATGCCAAGTACCTGATTTCGCTCGGCGCCACCGACGACGACTTCGACACTGACTTCGGCTACAGTGGCCGCGTGCAGTACGGCCTGGCCCTGCGCAACCCCGGCCGCGCTGACACCGGCTCGGGCGGGGAATCCAACGGCTTCGAGAGCGATAACGACGGCACCGGCACCGCCGCCACGCCCCTGACCTCGGCCGTGTTCACGAACATGACCGTGCTGCTGCCCACCGCTACCACCCCGGCCGCGCCCTTCAACACCAGCAGCGGCGCCCTGATTCGGCGCAACTCGACCCAGAGCATCTTTAACTCGGTGTTTGCCGGCCGCCCCTACGGCCTCACGCTCAACAGTAACTCGACCAACCTGACCACCGGCAATGCCCAGAGCGGCTTGCTCTCGTTTGAGAACAACGTGCTGGCCACGGCGGGCACTTTCTCGCGCCGCGCGGCCCGCGTCACCACCAACAGCGGCACGACGGCCGGCTTCAACATCAACAC
This sequence comes from uncultured Hymenobacter sp., assembly GCA_964249885.1. Taxonomy (GTDB): domain Bacteria; phylum Bacteroidota; class Bacteroidia; order Cytophagales; family Hymenobacteraceae; genus Hymenobacter. Next base: position 10,342 of record CAXUEM010000047.1, read on the forward strand.
CTTCGCCGGCAGCGCGGCCAGCGGCAACGACACCACCCGCACCTTCGCCGCGCTGGGCCTGAACGCCGACAACCTGAGCTTCGACGGCAACTGCAACCTCGATAAAGCCTGCATCCCGAACTTTGCCCTGCCCACGGCCTCGCTGCTCAACACGGGCGGCGCGTTCACGAACGCCAAGCTCACCGGCGCCGGCAATGGCGGCATCAATGGCACCTTCGAGGCTGTGAGCTACCGCGGCGCTTTTGGCAGCACGAACTGGGCCGCTGGCTGGGCCAATTTCAATCCCCAAATTACCTGCTACAACGTGGCCGGCCAAACGCTGGGCAACCGCGAAGCCGTCAACGCCCCCCTCGAAGCCCTGAGCGTCTCGCCGAACCCGACCGAGGGTGCCGCCACGCTGAGCTTCCAGGTGAAGCGCGCTAGCACCGCCACGGTGCGGGTGCTCGACGTGCTAGGCCGCGAAGCCGCTACGGTGCTGAACCACGGCAAGCTGGCCGCCGGTCCGCAGCGCCTGGAGCTGCCCGCCACGCTGGCTCCCGGCGTGTACATCGCCACCGTGACCACCGCCGAGGCCGTGCAGTCGGTGCGCTTCGTCGTGACGAAGTAGCCCGCAGCTATCGGCCAGATTTTCGGCCCGAGTATTCGACACCAAAGCCTGCTCTCACCGGAGCAGGCTTTGTTTTTGGGGTACCCCCCGGCTGGCCGCCCCGAAACGGCCAGCCAGCCGGGGGTGCCCGGCCGGAAAAGGCGCCGTTCGGTGCGAGCTTTGGGGCGCGGCAACGACTTTTGCTCCTGGTCGCGGCTTCCTGTTTTGAAATACTCGCTTGGTCTCTTACTCGAAATAGCCCTGGCGCTGGCCCTGCTGCTGGGCGCGGCGCGGGTCGTGACGGGCTGGTTTCAGCCTAAAACCCACCGCTACCGGGCCAGCGCGACGCGGCAGCTGCGGCTAGCTACCTGGCCCCTGCTGGCTTTAAGCGTGGGCCTGAGCGTGCTGCCCATGCTGGGCAACGTGCACACCCAGCTGGAATTGGGCCTGCTGACGGCCCTGCTGGCCGGCGTGGCCCTGCTGGCCGGCCCCGCCCTGCTGCTGCACCTGCGCTACTACCTCTTGAATGCGAACACCGAACTGGTATTCGAGCCCAAGGCCAACCTGCTGGAAGTCTGGCAGCACGGCCAGGCCATTCCCTTTGCCCGCCGCGACCTGCTGGGCGCCGAGCGCGTGACCTGCCGGGCCCGCCGCAGCTTCTGGCACCGCTACGACTACCTGCGCCTGCACCTGGCCGGCGGTCAGACGCTGGTGCTGACTTCCCTGCTGACCGACCTGGAACCACTGACTTGGTTTCTGGGCAGCGTGCCCCTGACGCGGCGCACGGCGTACTGGTGCTGGACCTGACTGGATAATGGTTAATGTTGAACGATTAGTGGTTACTGGTTAATCGAAAGATTTTAACTCCCTTATCAAGCTCCTTGATTATTAGCCGTTAATTATTAATCATCGAAAAAATGCCGCTTCTCCATTATCTAGACCAGGGTGCCGGCCCGGGCACGCTTGTCATTCTGCACGGCTTGTTCGGCACGCTCGACAACTGGCAGACCCTGGCCCGGCGCTGGGCCGACGAGGCCGGCCTGCGGGTTATCAGCGCGGATTTGCGCAACCATGGCCGCTCGTTTCACACCCCGGAGCACTCGTATAAGCTCATGGCCGATGACGTGCTGGCCTTGTTCGACCATCTACAGCTCGACGCCGCTCAAACCAGCCTGCTGGGCCACAGCATGGGCGGCAAGGTGGCCATGCGTTTGGCCCTGGACGCGCCCGCGCGCCTGGCCCGCCTGCTGGTGCTCGACATCGCGCCGCGCTTTTCGGATATGCGCCACCAGGATGATATCCTGGCCGGGCTGCACGCCGTGGATTTGGCCACGCTCCGCAGCCGGCAAGAGGCCGACGCGGCCCTGGCCCGGCACATTCCGCAGCCGGGCGTGCGGCAGTTTTTGCTCAAGAACCTGTACCGCCGCGAGGACAACACTTTTGCCTGGCGCATCAACCTGACCGGCTTGGCTTCCTCGCTGGCGGCCATCGGCGAAGAAACGGCCGCCGCGCAGCCCTTTCTGAAACCCACGCTGTTTTTGCGCGGCGGCAAGTCCGACTACATCACGACCGAGGACAAGCTCTACGGTATTCCGGCCCTGTTTCCCAACTCCCAGGTTGAAACCGTGCTGGATGCCGGCCACTGGCTGCACGCCGAGAAGCCTGAGGAGGTATTTCAGCTGGTGCGAAACTTCGTGGCGCAGTGAGTAGTGAGCGGAAAGAGCTTCATGCTGCAAACCCTTTTCGCTCATTTTTGGCGCTTCCGCCACCAGTAGTACCCGGCGAACAGCACCACGCCCACGCCCGACACCCACAGCAGCCCGGTTTTCAGCCGCCCCGAGTCCTGCCCCAGGTAGGCCAGCAGGGCAATGAGCGGAATGATGGCCGCCGCTGTCACGCCGATAAAGCGCCAGTAGCCCATGCGCGCCGCGCCGGCCACGAAGCTGATGGCGTCGTTCGAGACGATGGGTGTGAGCCGGGCCAGCGCCACCGCGCCCAGGCCGTATTCTTCCACGAAGCCGGCTACTTTGTCGGCGCTTTTCTGGCCTAGCAGGCGCTGCACCACGGGCTCGCCCAGGGCCCGGCCCAGCCAATAGCCCACGCTGGAAGCCACCAGCACGCCCGTCCAGGCCAGCAGCCCGCCCCACCACGGCCCGTAGGCCAGCACCGCGACCAGTATCAGCAGGGCATTGTTGATGACAATCAGGAACATCTGCGCTACCATCACCAGCACGATGAGCACCGGGCCCCAGTAGCCAAACTGCGCTACCCAGGCCGCTACTTTGCCTTGGTCGCCGGTGCGCAGCACCGCCCAGCCCTGTTGCACGCCCTCCTGGAACGCCGGCCAGAAAAAGTAGGCGCCCACGAGCGGCGCGATTATGCCCAGAGAGATATAAAGCGGCAGACGGCTGGAGCGGGACGATTCGGGCACGGGCAGGAAGAGTAGTAGAAAACCAACGATTAAACGGCAGTGCTTACGCACCCGCCGCCGGGCTGTTTCCGCCGCCTGGCCGCCCGCCGCCTGAACCCGGTAGCGGGTGGGCGCCGACTCCCGGCTGGCTCGGCGGGCGCTGCCGTTTCTTTGTGGCTTAGCTCCTGTCACCGCCCATGCCCGCCACGCTCTACCTGATTCCTACTCCCCTGGCCGAGGCCACCGCGCCGCAGGTGCTGCCGCCGCAGGTGCTGGCCGTCCTGGCCCGGCTGCCCTACTTTCTGGTCGAGAATGCCCGCACGGCCCGCCGCTTCGTGAAGGAAGCCGTGCCAAGCCGCGTGATTGAGGAGCTGCGCTTCACAGT
>CAXUEM010000048.1:0-8147 GCA_964249885.1 uncultured Hymenobacter sp.
GCCCCAGAGGGCCGGCGCCAAGCCGGCCGCCCGGCCCGACTCGCTGCTGCTGGGCGGGCAGCAGCTGCCCGCCCGCGACCCAGATTATCCGCTGGTGCCGGCCCGGGTCATCAACCAGTCGTTGCGGCAGGTGGATAACTACCTGACCCTGAACGTGGGCACGGCCGATGGCGTAAAGCCCGGCCTGGGCGTGCTGGCCGCTGGCGGCGTGGTGGGCCGGGTGATGGTAGCCACTGAGCACTACGCCACCGTAACCTCGCTGCTGCACTCCAAGGCGGCCGTGTCGGCCCGGCTCGTGCGCGACGGCACCTTTGGCACGGTGCGCTGGCCCGGCGACGACCCCACCCACGTGCTGCTAGACTACATCCCGCGCCAAAACCGGCTGGTGCGCGGCGACTCGGTCGTTACGTCGGGCTATAATGCTATTTTTCCGGCCGGCGTCTTTATCGGCGTCGTGGATTCCTTTGTGAAAGAGCCTGACAAGAACTTCTGGACCGTGCGCGTGCGGCTGGCCGTGGACTTCACTAATCTAACGTACGTGTACGTCGTAAAGCCGCGGCGGCAGGCTGAGCGCGACACCGTGGAAGCCCGGGCCGGGGTGCGCCCGCCGGGGGCAGGGGAGGAGGTGCGCCACCCATGAGGCAGCTCGTTATCCAGCCCCTGCGCTTTATCCTGTACGTGCTGGTGCACATGCTGCTGCTCAGCCGGCTGGTGCTGTTTGAGCGCGGCTGGTGCTTTGTGTATCTGGGCTTTTTGCTGTTTCTGCCCCTGGCTACGCCCGTGGTGGTGCAGCTGCTGCTGGGTTTCGGGCTGGGGCTGACGATGGATATTTTCTACGACACCGGCGGGCTGCACGCGGCGGCCACCGTGCTGCTGGCCTACCTGCGGCCCTGGGTGCTGCGCCTGCTTACCCCGCGCGACGGCTACGACGCCCAGGACAGCGTGAACATCCACCAGATGGGCTGGCAGTGGTTCGGCGTGTACTTGGGTTTGCTGGTTTTGCTGCACCACGCGGCGTTTTTCGTGCTGGAACTGGGCAGCTTTCGCCAATTCGGCTTCACGCTCAGCAAGCTGGGCCTGAGCTGGCTGTTCAGCTGCGTGGTGCTGCTCATCATTCAACTGCTGTTTTTTCCGGTGCGCCGAAGCCGGAAGTAAGCCCGGCGGTCAGCTATATGCAAGTGTGCGCCAAGCGTAAGCGGCTGGCTCCGGGCTGCCGTACCTTTGCGTATTATGCAGTATCTGGAAGGCCGCAAATACGTTATCCAGGCCATCTTTCTATCCGTCGGGCTGTTATTTCTCGGGCGCTTATTCTATATGCAGGTGCTCGACGGCACCTACAAGCTGGCCGCCGACCGCAATACCCTGCAGCGCCTGGTACAGGTGCCCTCGCGCGGCCTGATTTACGACCGCAAGGGCCAGCTGCTGGTCGAAAACACCACCGTGTACGACCTGATGGTGCTGCCGCGCGAAGTTCGGCACCTCGATTCGGCCCGGTTCTGCAAGCTGCTGCAGCTGCCCATTCAGGACCTGCGCGCGGGCCTGCTGGCGGCCAAGAAATATTCGCGCAACAAGCCCTCGCCGCTGGTGCAGAACATGAGCACGCCCGAGCTGGCCGCCATTCAGGACAACCTGATTGACTTTCCCGGCTTTCGCATTCAGGCCCGGCTGGCGCGCTCCTACCGCACGCCCAACCTGGCCCACGCCCTGGGCTACGTGGGCGCCATCACGCCGCGGCTGCTCGAAATTCCGAAGTACGCCAAGTACCAGCCCGGCGAAAACGTGGGCATCGCGGGCCTGGAGTCGTTCTACGAAAACACCCTCATGGGCCGGCGCGGCGTGCAGTACCGCATGGTGAACGTGCGCGGCATCGAGAAAGGCCGCTTCCGCGACGGCGAGTTCGACACGCTCTCGGTGGCCGGGCAGGACCTGCACCTGAGCATCGACTCCGAGCTGCAGGCCTACGGCGAAACGCTGCTAGCCGGCCGCCGCGGCTGGATAGTGGCTCTGGACCCCAAAACCGGCGAAATCCTGTGCTTCGTGTCGGCCCCCCACTTCCGGCCCGACATGCTCACGGGCAAGGGCATGGGCAACCGCTACATGAGCCTGCTCAACAACCCCGACCTGCCGCTGTTCAACCGCCCGCTGATGGCCACGTTCCCGCCCGGCTCGGTCTTCAAGCTGGTCAACGAGCTGGTGGCCCTGCAAACCGGTGTCGTGACGCCCCAGACCGGCTTTGACTGCAACCAGCGGCTGGTGCGCTGCACCCACCGCCACGAGTACCCCAAGAACGTGGACATTGCCATCAAGCAAAGCTGCAACCCCTATTTCTACCAGGTGATGCGGGCTACCGTGCTGCGCGGGCAGTCGGCCAACAAATTCGAGGACAGCCGTATCGGGCTGGGGCAGTGGCAGCAGATGGCCAAGTCGTTCGGGCTGGGAGAGCGGCTGGGCGTGGATTTGGGCCACGAAAAGCGCGGCCTGATTCCCTCGCCCGACTTCTACGACAAGCTGCTCAAGGGCCGGCGCTGGAACTTCAAAACCGTGTACTCGCTCAGCATCGGACAGGGCGAAATCGGTATCACCGGCCTGCAGATGGCCAACGTGCTGGCCACCATTGCCAACCGCGGCTACTACTACACGCCCCATTTTGTGCGCCGCATCGGCAACGGCGGGCCGCTGCCGCAGTACCAGCAGCGCCACTTCACGGCCGTCGATACCAGCCTGTTCAAGTTCATCATCCCCGGCATGCAGCAGGTGGTAGACGGCCGCGGCGGCACCGGCGAGTTTGCCTCCCTGGCGCAGTACGGCATCAGCGTGGCCGGCAAAACCGGCACCGTGCAGAATTCCCACGGCGAAGCCACCTCCACCTTCGCCGCCTTTGCGCCGGCCCACGACCCCAAAATCGCCATTGCCGTGTTCATCGAAAACGGCGGCTTCGGCGGCACCGCCGCCGCGCCCGCCGCGGGCCTGATGATGGAGAAGTACCTGCGCGGCCGCGTCATGCCCTACCGCAAGCGCTGGGAAGACTGGGTGCAGTACGGTGATTTCACCAAGCGCCGCCGGTAGCGGTATAATTGCAGCTGCCAGGCGGTCCGGTCCGACGGCCGCAGGACGTCCGACCGGCTGTCGCCCGGGTCGTTGAGAAAACCAGTACAATACCCCCTGCTGGCGCTAGCGACAGCCAGTCGGACGTCCTGCGGCCGTCGCTTCCTAATAAAAAATGCCCGCTACCAGATGTAGCGGGCATTTTTTGCTTATTAATATGCCGTTCTACTTGCGGCCACTGTTCGGACTGGGGCTCACCGGCTTCTGCTCTTTTTGCTGGAGCGGGCTGGCCGGCACCCCCTGCTGGCCCTGGGCCTGCGCCTCGCGCAGCGGGTTGGTGCCCGCGGCCTGCTGCTGCTGAAACAGCTCGAAGCGTGAGGAAACCGGCTGGCGCGGGAAAGAATTATTGCTCAAATCCGTGTCGGCGGTTTGCAGATACGGGTCGAGGCGGAAAGAGATAACCTGCTTGGGCGTGGTAATTACTTTGGTGACCTGGGTATTGTTTTTGCGCCAGATTTCAGCCGGAATATTCACCACTTCCTGGGTGCCGTCATCAAAGGTCATCTGAATAATGACCGGCATAATCAGGCCGCCCACGTTGCGCAAGCTCAGCTCGTAGAAATTCAGGTTGTCGCTGAGTTTCTGCTGCTGGGCTGGCGTCAAGGTTTTTAAATACGCGAAGTATTTCTGCTTGTCGGCCTCGGTGACGGCCAGCGGGTCGTAATTGTTGTAGAAATCCTTGAGTTCGGGCTTGGTGTCGACCAGCGTGGTTTTAATTTCTTCCTGGTTGCGCAATTGCGTAATAGTTTTCGGCGCCGCGTCGCGCTCCTGCCGCAATAGCTGATTTTCCTGGCCGGGATTTTTGGTATTTACCCCGTAGTATTTCACATTTTCCAGGCTGATGTCGGTGTGGTCGATAGTGTAGAACCAACCGCGCCAGAACCAGTCCAAATCCACGGCCGAGGCGTCTTCCATGGTGCGGAAAAAGTCGGCCGGCGTGGGGTGCTTGTAGGCCCAGCGCTGGGAGTAGGTTTTGAAGGCGAAGTCGAACAGCTGCCGGCCCATCACCGTCTCGCGCAGCACGTTCAGAGCCGTGGCGGGCTTGCCGTAGGCGTTGTTGCCGAACTGCAGAATCGACTCTGAGTTGGTCATAATCGGGTTTTGCAGGGCCTTGTCGGTGCTCATGTAGGGCACGATGTTCCGGGGCTCGCCGCGGCGGCTGGGGTAGTCGCGCTGCCACTCCTGCTCGGTCAGAAACTGCACAAACGAGTTCAAACCTTCGTCCATCCAGCTCCACTGCCGCTCGTCCGAATTAATTATCATCGGGAAGAAGTTATGACCCACTTCGTGGATAATCACCGATATCATCCCGTATTTCACGTTCGCCGAATAGGTGCCGTCCTTCTCGGGCCGCCCTCCATTAAAGCAAATCATCGGGTATTCCATGCCGCCCACCGGGCCGTGCACCGAAATAGCCACCGGATACTCGTAAGGAATGGTGTATTTCGAGTAGGTTTTGACGGTGTGCGCCACCACTTCGGTTGAATACTGGCCCCACAGCGGGTTGCCTTCTTTGGGGTAATACGACATGCACATCACCGGCTTGCCCGACTGCGTAATCTGCATGGCATCCCAGATGAATTTGCGCGAGGAAGCCCAGGCAAAGTCGCGCACGTTCTTGGCCACGTAGGTCCAGGTTTTGGTGCCGGTGGCGCGCTTGCCCTCGGCCTGCACGGCCTCAGCCTTGCTCACGATAAGCACGGGCTTCTTAGCGGTTTTGGCCTGCTGGAGGCGCTTTTGCTGGGTAGCCGTGAGCACCTGAGCGGCGTTCTGCAGCACACCGGTGGCGCCCACCACGTGGTCGGCTGGGGCGGTAATGCTCACGCGGTAGTCACCGAAGGGCAGGGTGAATTCGCCGTTGCCCAGAAACTGCTTGTGCTGCCAGCCCTGGTTATCGGAATACACGGCCATGCGCGGGTAAAACTGTGCGATTTCGTAGAGGTAATTTTTATCCTCGGGGAAATACTCGTAGCCGCTGCGCTGGTTGATGCGCAGCTGGTCGTTGATATTATAATGCCAGGAAATATTAATTACCGTGGCCTGCTTGGGCCGCAGGGGCGCGGGCAAATCCACGCGCATCATGGTGTGATTAATCGTGTAATTCAGCTTTTTGCCGCCCGCGCCGGTCACTTTCTCAATTTTGAAGCCGCCGTCGAAATCCTGGCGCGTCAAATTATCCAGGGCCTGAAACGAGACGCGGTTGTTCTGAATGTTGGCCGTCTCGGTGGCCGTGGTCATGGAGTTTTTGTCCATGATGTTCTGGTCGAGCTGTATCCAGACGTAGGGCAGCACGTCGGGCGAGAGGTTGGTGTAGGTGATGGTCTCGGAGCCGGAAATGCTCTGCTTATCATCGTTGAGCTGCACCTTGATGTTGTAGTCGGCGCGCTGTTGCCAGTAGTCCTTGCCCGGCGCGCCGGAAGCCGTGCGGTAGGTGTTGGCCGTGGGCAGCAGGGTTTCGAGCTGGGCAAACTTGTCGGTGCCGTAGTCGGCTACCTGGGCCAGCAGCCGGCCCGGCAAGGCCAGCAGCAGCACGCAGCCGGGGAGGAGTAGCAGTCGGGAAAAACGCATAGGAAGAAGAATACTAAAACTAGAGCAAATGCAGTGGAAAGGCGAAGATAGGCAGGGCCGGGGCATGCGTCCTAGGCTTGCGCCGGCGCCTGCTGGCCGCTAGCCACTGAGCACCTGCAGCAAGAGCAGCAGGGCCACGCCCAGCGCCGCGCCCGAGCTGAGCAGCAGCCAATCGCGGGCGGCCACGCGCAGGCCGCGCCGCAGCAGCACGGCCAGCACCAGCAGCAGCGTCACGACGAGAATCTGCCCGATTTCGACCCCGATGTTAAAGGCTAGCAGCTCGGCCACCGGCCGGCTCTGCGCTCCCAACAGGGCCCGCAGGTAATTGGAAAATCCCAGCCCGTGAATCAGCCCGAACGTGGCCGCCAGCAGCAGGGCGCCGAAGCCCCGGCCCGGCGTGGTTTCGGGCCGAGCCAGCCGGGGCCGCCCGGCGCGCACAATGTTGAATAGCGCCGCCCCGATAATGGTAACCGGAATCAGCGCCTCAATGATGGCCGAGGGCAGCACCACCACGCCCAGCGTGGCCAGCGCCAGCGTGAGCGAGTGCCCCAGCGTGAAGCTCGTGACCAGCTCCAGCACGCGGCGCCAGTCGGCCAGCACGTAGGGCGCGCACAAAGCCAGCAGAAACGTGAGGTGGTCGGTGGCCCGCCAGCTCACAATGTGGTGAAAACCCAGCTCCAGATACGTGCGAAATACCGCGTCCATGGCGCAAAGCTAAGCGAATGCGGCATTCGATTTTCTGCTGCTAACTTCTGCCACTTTTCACCTGCTTAAATTTCAAATGCATCCTCGTTTACTGGTGTTTACGCTGCTGTTGTTTGCCCAAGCGGCCCGGGGCCAGATTGGACAGGAGTCAGCAGCTTCCCAGACCTACAAGCAGCAGCTGCGCGGCCAGTACCTGCAGAACGATACCGCGCAGGCCATCATCAACCTCTACAGCCGGCGGCGCCAGCTGGATAGTCGGGGCCAGCCTGTCGGCCCTGCGCATTCCGGCCAAATACCGCCGGCAACTCAACCCCAGTCACTTCGCCGAGGCGGCGTATCTGCGCGAGGCCCTGGCCCAGCAACGAGCGCGGGAGCGGATGCTGGCGCCCGTGAAATAATAACAGCAGATTTTTTGCCCACGCTTTATAACAGGCAAGGTGCTCTAATTGAACACTTATGTGGGGTCGCCCCGCCACTGTGGCTGGCGCGGCTGAAGTAGCGGCAGTTGCTAAGTTTACAGCAAGCGAAGCTGCAACAAGCCAAACTCGGTCTGCTCGCCTAAAAACTCTCGAATCTGTGGGAGCCGCGCTAGCAGGAAATCCGCCAGCTTTACCACGGGCACTTGCGCGTTTTGCACTGCTACCACGCGGGGCGGAAACCCTTCAGCCAATACCAGCCGCAGGAAATCCTCGTCCTTGGTCAGTACATCGTAGCCATGCTGCTTGGCGTAGCGCCAGATGCTGGTGTCGGGGCTGTTATCTTAGTTGATGTCACGGACGTGTAGCACCGCTGCGCAATGTGGGCGCAGATACGCCGCGAGGCGCCAAGAAATGTTTTCGTCCAGCAGCAGGCGCATGGTCACTAAGCGGCCAGCAGCACTACGCTTTCCTTATAAGCCGCATAGAGCAGACAGGCCCGAATCTGCGCCGGACTGATGGCTGGAAAGTCTTCCTGAATATCGGCCGCGCTCATGTCATTAGCCAGCATTTCCAACACCTCGGCCACGGTCGTGCGCGTGCCCTTCACCACCGGCTTACCAAAGCGCACCTGCGGGTTCAGTTCAATGTAGGTGGTGATAGCGGCGGCGTCCATGAGCGACAAGGGTGTAACTGGGTTACCAAAAATACGCAGGAATGAGGCAGATGGTATACGACTGTATACTTCGCGCCCACCCCGCCGCCGTGGCCGCCGCGGCCGGAGTAGCGGGAGTTTCTGGCGGGCGCTCTTCAACGCAGTTTTGAGGCTCACATCTTCCTCATTGCATTGTGAAGCTTTGCCCAGTCTTCCGGCATTAGAAATATTTGGAAGTTGTACATCCAGCGTGTAAAGTCAACAGGCATTTCTATGACTTGCCAAATCATTTCGGCAGTTACACTACTGTTCGGCACCCAATAAAACAGAAAATTCTCGCACGCCTCCTCTCTCATTCCAGAAATACCAAGTTCATTAAGCTTGTACCGTAGCATGGCCAAGCTCTTAGAAGGCCCAGGTGCATCAGCAGCAGTAAGTTCCATGAGTTACTTCGATTGCTTTTGACAGAATGACTTTGCTATTCCAGCAAATTCAGAGAAATCATATCCCAAGTTTCTTGTCTGGTTATAATCTCTGTCAATACGCTGTATGGATTCAGCGTAGTTTTCCGAAGACCCAAAGCGCCCGCCGATCTGTACATTCATGGAATCAATTTTATCTTTTAAAACCATAAAATTCTGTCCTGATAGATTCCTAGAGCGCCGACCATTCTCAAGGCAGTTTAGAGCTTCCGACAG
>CAXUEM010000048.1:8157-13634 GCA_964249885.1 uncultured Hymenobacter sp.
AGACATTGATGTTACTGTGGTCATTTTTCAAAACCTCAGACAAGATTCCACATCTATCTTTAGGAGGAAGATTGCTAAGAATTGTCATTACCGGCGGTTCAGACCCGAGCGGCTTCGCTTTAAAATAGTTGACAAAAGGGGCGTATCTAGAATCACTAGATGAATAGCCGCCTAAAAAAGAGAAAAAGCCCATAAAGAAAGATGTTGGTATAAATGTGAGCCATAAACATACACAAGAAAGCCCCGCCAGCACAACGCCAGCGGGGCTTTCCCATTCAAAACTAACCCGGCAATTACACCGCCGGCATCTCCACATTCTCGAACTTCACCGCACCGTCTTCCAGCACGGCCTCAACTACAGCGTCCTTGCTCACGCGGCCGGAGAGAATGTCCTTCGACAGCTCGTTGAGAATCACGCGCTGCAGCACGCGCTTAAGCGGACGGGCGCCGAACTGCGGGTCGAAGCCGGATTCGCCCAGGTAATCCAGCACCTCGTCGGTGGCTTCGAGGCTGATGCCGGCCTCGTGCAGGCGCTGCTGGATTTGCTTGAACTGGATGTCGACGATGCGGCGGATTTCCTTGCGCTTGAGGGGCTGGAACATCACGATTTCGTCGATGCGGTTCAGGAACTCGGGGCGCATGTGCTGCTTGAGGCGCTCTACTACTTCTTCGCGGGTGCGGTCCACCACTTCGTTGTGGTTGTACTCATTCAGCTCTTTGAAATTCTTCTGAATGATGTCGGCCCCCGTGTTCGAGGTCATAATGATGATGGTGTTCTTGAAGTTCGCCACCCGGCCTTTGTTGTCGGTGAGGCGGCCATCGTCGAGCACTTGCAGCAGGATGTTGAACACGTCGGGGTGCGCTTTCTCGATTTCGTCGAGCAGTACCACCGAGTAGGGCTTGCGGCGCACGGCCTCGGTGAGTTGGCCGCCCTCGTCGTAGCCCACGTAGCCGGGAGGCGCGCCTATCAGGCGCGAGGTGGCGTGGCGCTCCTGATACTCGCTCATGTCGATGCGCACCATGGCGTTTTCGTCGTTGAACAGGTACTCGGCCAGGGCCTTGGCCAGCTCGGTTTTGCCCACGCCGGTGGTGCCCAGGAAGATGAACGAGCCGATGGGCCGCTTGGGGTCCTGCAGGCCGGCGCGGGAGCGGCGCACAGCGTCGGAGATGGCCGCGATGGCCTCCGACTGCCCCGCTACGCGCTTGCCGAGCTCCACTTCGAGGTTTAGCAGCTTCTCGCGGTCCGATTGCAGCATTTTGCTCACCGGGATGCCGGTCCACTTGGCTACTACTTCGGCAATGCTTTCGCTGGTTACTTCTTCCTGCAGCATGGTGCCGCCGTCTTTGTTCTCGCTGGCTTGCTGCTGCAGCTCCTTCAGCTTGGCTTCGGCCTCCTGAATCTTGCCGTAGCGCAGCTCCGCTACCCGGGCGTAATCGCCCTGGCGCTCGGCCTGCTCGGCCTCCAGTTTAAACTGCTCGATGGCTTCTTTCTGCGTCTGAATGCCGGTGAGGATGCCTTTCTCGCTCTCCCACCGGGCCTTGAGGCTGTCGCGCTTGTCGTTGAGCTCGGCCAGGTCCTTGCTGAGCACGGCCTCGCGGTCGTGGTTGTTTTCGCGGCGGATGGCCTCGCGCTCGATTTCGAGCTGCATGATGCGGCGCTGGATTTCGTCGAGCTCCACGGGCATGGAGTTCAGCTCGATGCGCAGCTTGGCGGCCGATTCGTCCATGAGGTCGATGGCCTTGTCGGGCAGGAACCGGTCGGTGATGTAGCGGGCGCTCAGCTCCACGGCCGCAATCACGGCGTCGTCGGTGATGCGCACGCCGTGGTGCAGCTCGTACTTCTCTTTGATGCCGCGCATGATGCTGATGGCGTCTTCCACGGTGGGCTCGTCCACCATCACGGCCTGGAAGCGGCGCTCCAGGGCCTTGTCTTTCTCGATGTACTTCTGGTATTCTTTGAGCGTGGTGGCGCCGATGGCGTGCAGCTCGCCGCGCGCCAGGGCGGGCTTGAGCAGGTTGGCGGCGTCCATGGCGCCTTCGCCCCCACCGCCGGCCCCGATGAGGGTGTGCATCTCGTCAATGAAGAGCACAATCTGGCCGTCGGAGTCGGTTACTTCTTTGATGACGGCCTTGAGGCGCTCCTCAAACTCGCCCTTGTACTTGGCGCCGGCCACCAGCAGGCCCATGTCGAGGCTCATGATGGTTTTGTCGCGCAGGTTTTCGGGCACGTCGCCGGCCACGATGCGCTGGGCCAGGCCCTCCACAATGGCGGTTTTGCCCACGCCGGGCTCGCCGAGCAGCACGGGGTTGTTTTTGGTGCGGCGCGAGAGGATTTGCAGCACGCGGCGGATTTCCTCGTCGCGGCCAATCACGGGGTCCATCTTGCCGGCGCGCACCTGCTCGTTGAGGTTGCGGGCGTAGCGGTTCAGGCTCTGGTACTGGTCTTCGGCGCTGGGGCTGGTGACCTTGCGGCCCCCGCGCAGCTCCTGGATGGCCTTTTTCAGGTCCTTGTCGTTGAAGCCGGTGTCTTTGAGCAGGGTGGCCACGCTGTCCTTGCCGCCGAGGACGCCCAGCAGCAGGTGTTCCACGGACACGAATTCGTCGCCCATGTCCTTCATGGCGGCGTTGGCGCGCTGCACGGCGGCGGCGGCCTCATTGGCGAAGTAGGGCGAGCCGCCGCTCACCTTGGGGTAGGCGGCCACGATGGCGTCGAGCCGCGGGGTGAGGATGTTGAGGTTCGCCCCGAGCTTGCTGGCGAGAAACGAGAAGACGCTCTCGTCGCTCTGGAAGAGGCCCTTCAGCAGGTGGCCCGTTTCGACGGCCTGCTGCTGGTTGCCTCCGGCGATTTCAGTGGCCTTCTGCACGGCCTCCTGCGCCTTGATGGTGAAGTTCTTAAAGTCCATTTTGCTTAGTCTCGGTTAGGTGCTTCGGGTTAGGAAGTTTGTACGAGGGGACTAGCAAAGGGGGTGCAAGAGTGGTTTTTCGGACTTTTTGGCAGTATAATCTAGTTTTTTATAGAATTTAAGACATTATTACATTGCTGTTAAAAAACAGGCTGTAGCTATTGAACGGCTAAAGTTCTCCTCGACCCCATAACCTGCATTGTATACCTTTGCTCTACTCATCCAGCCGTGTACCTCACAGCCAATTGTTAAGCCGAATGAAACTGGAATTTAATAACCTTGGGCCCATTCAGTATGGGGAGATTGACTTATCTAATAAGTTGACTGCCTTTGTTGGCTATAATAGTTCTGGTAAGACTTATGTATCACAGCTCATCTGGGGGGTATACAAAGTTTTAAATGAAAACAGTTTACAGTGGACTACAGACTATTTATCTAACCTACTAACCCCAATAAGCTTAGATTTAACACATAGTGTAACCATAGACACTAATGTCATAGATGGGTTCAAAGTCTTTATCAATAAGAATTTGAATAAGATAATTATGTCCGAAATATTTGGCATTTCGGACGCTAATCTTGTAGCGGAAGGTTTTTCACTGAAACTAAATTACAGCTGCGAAATAAGCTCTAAAGTTATACAGCGAAGCATCAATTCTAAAATTGGTAAGGTTAGTAGAAGCAAGAGGACTGAGAATTCATTCAACGAAATTGAGGATACCCCAGATGCTATCAGATTTAACATTAGAAAGCTTGCGGGCGTGAATGAAATTACTTACCATTTAGAACAGATAACGCTTCCTTACACTGCCCCAAGTGGCCAAAGATTTGGCCCTAACGCAGTATTTAAATCAATGGATGATGCTATTCGCAGAATGCATCGGTCCTTGAATGTAGTTCTAACTAATCTTCTCGCGCCTTCCACTAAAGTCCCATTCTTTCTTCCTTCCAATCGCACCTTTTTCCCCGCTTATTATAGATATATATACGAAGATGCGAATGACCGTCTTGGGAAGGTAAGTATGATTGCGAATGTTAATGACTTGCAAGACGAGGAGGAATCCTTAAATCAAATTAAGGAATTATCAAAAACCAGGTATACAAAACCAGTAGCCCAGCTAATTGATTTTTTGTATAATATCGACTCGGAAATCGAAGAAGAAGATAATATAGACCTACTAGAGTCTATTGAAGATATCATGGGTGGGAAAATTGAATTCGAGCAACAAGAGGGCGTTAGTTTACCCAAATTCCTCTTTGAAATGAAAGACAGCAAAAAAATTGAACTTCACTTAGCCAGTTCATCTACTAACCAATTAGCTAGCTTATACCTATTTATCAAATACAACCCCGCTGTCTTTGAAAAGACTCTACTGATTTTAGATGAACCAGAAGAAAATTTGCACCCAGAGAATCAGCTAAAGCTTTTGGATGTTCTCATCAAGTTTGCTGATAGAGGCAATTCGGTTTTATTTACAACGCATAGCCCATTAGTTGCCAACGCGTTAAACAATTATTATATGGCGTCTTACAGGCGGGAAAATGGTGTAAACGACCTACCTAGTTCGGATGTCTTGTTGCCTTTCTATTCTCCACTCAATATATCCAGTAGTGACTTCGGTGTATACTTCTTTGGACATGGAAGAGTAACTGAATACAAGAGCAGCAGATTTGGGGCTTATTTCAGCGACTTTTCAGAGACTGAGAATAAGTTAAAGTTAATGACGGACGCTTTGCGCGGCGGAATTTTTAATATTGATTAAATATCAATCATGTTAGGAGACTTTCTAGACAACCGCATCAGAGCTCAGAGATATTTATTACAGAGTTCTTTCATTGTTCCATTCACCTCGGGTTCCATCTCAATAGTAGAATCAAACAACTTAAACAGAAAGAATCGCGGAGACTTACCATCAAGAGACTTAGTCGAAGTTTCGATTAGTAACGTGCCAGCTATTAGGCAAGAGTGCTCCATTTTTACAACCTCCACTTTAATATTAAACATGGAACATGACATGATGCCTTTTGCCCAGCCAGAAGGATGTAAATCAGTCGAAAAAGCCATAGTTTATATGCATGGCAACACAATGCATGTTTTCCTTTGTGAGATGAAGTCGGGACTTAACTTTGATGGCAATAGCAAAAGTGGAATAGGCCAAATAGGCGTATATAAAAAAATAAAAGATAGCATAACAAGATTTTGTTCATTTCTGCCAATGTTTCATGATGATTCATGTGCCATACAAAAAGTTAGATTTCATGGCCTTGTTTTTTTTAATCATGAAGCTATTGGAAAAGTCTTAGCGAAAGAGGACTCTAAAAGAATTGTTGAAAGCATGGAATTATATCGGGCCTTTACTAGAAGAAATGAGTCATCAGACACTATCATAATGGAAGACTATTACGGATATCCACACCCTATAAAAGTAGCTTTTATACAAAACAGAGGCGACAATCATGAGGTAATGAATATTGATTTTGATTATATTTTAAAAATCACCGGATTAAAAAATTAGTTTTAATAAAAGAAATAAGTCTTTATTAGATTGAGCGAATTTGACCCTATTTATAAAC
>CAXUEM010000049.1:0-4134 GCA_964249885.1 uncultured Hymenobacter sp.
GTCAATGACGCCCAGCAGCAACTCAATCTCGGGGTAGCTGAGCGTGTCGGGCAGGTGGCGGCCGGTTTTGGGGGCTTCCAGCGTGTCGGTGGGGTCCAGCTTGAGCAGGTCTTCCATAATGAGGAAGTTGAAAAATGCCTTGAGGCCCGAGAGCGTGCGCGCCTGCGAGGTGGCGCCGAGGCCCAAATCGGTGAGCGTGGCCAGGAAGTCGCGTAAGAGCCGGGTCGTGACCTGCGTGGGGCCGGCCTTGACTTTTTCCAGCTCCAGAAACTGCTGCAGCTTGCGCACGTCGCGGGCGTAGGCCTCCACGGAATTCGCCGAGAGCGACTTCTCCAGCTGCAGGTAGCCCTCAAATTGGCGGATGGCGGCGGGCCAGGTCATTATAATTAGTTATGAGTTATAAATTATGAGTTATGAGTTGTTGGCTTTGGTCGTCAGCAAGATGCTGGATAAAATCTTAATGAGTTCCAGGTTATGAGCGTGGATGGAGTCAAAGGCTTGCGGCGGCAGGAAGTCATTATCATAAAGCAACCGCAGCCAATAGGACGTTTCGCGGGCTTCCTTTGCGGCCACATTCAGCTTGTTGACAAAATCGGCACGTGAGGAAGCCGCTAAAGCTTCTTCCACATTGGTTCCGATAGGAGTTTCACTTCGCAGCAGCTGCTTGGACAGCACATATTCTCGCTGCTGCACTAAAAACCTATATGCTTTCACAATGCGCTAGGCAAAGGCCTAGGACTTATGTTGGAGGATGCTCTCCTTCATCCTGCAAATAACTCATAACTTCTAACTCATAATTCATAACTCCTTTGACCATCTTCCTCCTCAACGGCCCCAACCTCAACCTACTGGGCCGCCGCGAGCCGGCCCTGTACGGCACCAAGTCCTTTGACCTGTATCTGCCCGAGCTAGTCGAGGCCTTTCCCGACCTGACCCTGGAAGCCTTCCAAACCAACCACGAGGGTGTGCTGCTCGACAAGCTGCACGAAATCGGCTTTGAAGCGCATACCGGCATCGTGCTCAATGCCGGCGGCCTCACCCACACCAGCGTGGCCCTGGCCGATGCCGTGGCCGCCATCGAGGTGCCGGTGGTGGAGGTGCACCTCACCAACCTGGCGGCCCGCGAGGAATTCCGCCAGAAAAGCCTGTTTGGCCGGCACTGCGTGGGCAGCATCTCCGGCTTCGGGCTGGAAAGCTACCGGCTGGCGGTGCAGTATTTTCAGAGCAAGGAGCGGCGGCCGATGGGCTTTAGAAGGTGAGGAAAAAATGAGGCAATGAGGTGAGGAGGCCGTCAACTGCTTTATCACCCCCTCACCTCATCCCTTCCTCACCTTCCTCACCTTCCTACCTTTGTCCCTATGTACACGTTCAATCCCGGCCCGGCGGCCGTATTTCCGGCCGTGCGCGGCTACCTGCAGGATGCCTTTGACGAGGGCTGGGTGTCGGTGCCCCACCGCTCGGAGCGGTTTACGGGCATGGTGCGCCAGACCGTGGCCGACCTCAAGCTCAAGCTTAATATTCCGCAGGACTACACGGTCCTGTTCATGAGCTCGGCCACTGAGTGCTGGGAGGTGCTGACCCAGAGCCTGACCCCGCGCCGCTCGTTTCACCTCTACAACGGCGACTTCGGCCAGAAGTGGTTCAACTACGCCCGGGCCCAGCGGCCGGCGTCTACGGGTCTGCAGTTCAGCCCCGAAACCCTGCCCGATGTGGCCGGCCTGCCCTTCGTGCCCGACGAGACGGACCTAGTGTGCGTGACGCAAAACGAAACCAGCACCGCCACTCAGCTGCGCGACCCCTACCTGCTCAACCTCACCAACCGCACCGGCCCGGCCCTGCTGGCCGTGGATGCCACCTCGTCGATGGCGGGGCTGAACCTGAAGTTTATCCGGGCCGACATCTGGTTTGCCTCGGTGCAGAAGTGCTTTGGCATGCCGGCCGGCCTGAGCGTGATGCTGCTCTCGCCGCGGGCCGTGGCCCGGGTGCGCGAGGTGAACGAGCGCGCCCACTACAACTCGCTCACCGAGCAGATTGCCAAGATGCTCAACTTCCAGCAGACCCACACGCCCAACGTGCTGGCCATCTACGTGTTGAGCCGCCTCATGGCCGGGCGCGCGCCCATCCGCGACATCCACGACCACCTCGTGGACCGCGCCGACAAGCTCTACACCTTCTTCGAGCAAACCGGCCCGCTGCGCCCGCTTATCGAAAACCCCGACACCCGCTCGACCACTGTTATTGCCCTGCAAGGGGCCGCTGCCCAGATTGAGGACGTGCGCCGCCAGGCCCTGGAGGCCGGCCTCTACCTGGGTTCGGGCTACGGCCCGCTCAAAGCCACCAGCCTGCGCCTCGCCAACTTCCCCGCCGTGCCCGACGCCGCCATGGAGCAGCTGGTGCAGCTGTTTGCCAAGCTCTAGTTTGGAGTCAGGAATGAAGAATGAGGAATTGCTGCGGCAGTTTTAGCAGCCTCAATTCTTCATTCCTCATTTCTCATTCTTAATTGCCGCAGGCCCATGTTCTCGCTCAAGGAAATTTTCTCCGTCACGCTCACGCTTTTCGCCGTGATTGACATCATGGGCTCCATTCCCATCATCATCCAAATCCGGCAGCGCGAAGGCCAGGTAAAGGCCGGGCAGGCCACGCTGGTGGCCGGCGGGCTGATGGTGGCGTTTCTGTTCGTAGGCCAAAGCGTGCTGGGTTTGTTCGGTGTTGACAACCAGAGTTTTGCCCTGGCCGGCGCCATCATCATTTTCCTCATCGGCATGGAAATGACGCTGGGCATTGAGCTGTTTCGGGCCAACATGGCCACGACCACGGGCTCCATTGTGCCGCTGGCGTTTCCGCTCATCGTGGGCGCCGGCACCATGACCACGCTGCTCTCCCTGCGGGCGGCTTATTCGCTGCCCAACGTGCTGGTGGGCATTTTCGTCAACCTGGCCTTTGTGTACCTAGTGCTGCGCACCAGCCCCTGGATAGAGCGCAAGCTCGGCAAGGCCGGCGAGGATATTCTGCGCCGCGTTTTTGGCGTCATTCTGCTGGCCATTGCCATCAAGCTATTTAAAACCAACTTCTAGAGCTTAGAACGGAGAGCTTAGAACTTAGACTGTTCTTTGACCTCCATTTTCTAAGTTCTAAGCTCTCCGTTCTAAGCTCTACATAATGATTCAGCTCTTCACCGACGGCTCTTCGCGCGGCAACCCCGGCCCCGGCGGCTACGGGGCCATTCTGCGCTACGGCGCCCACGAGAAAGAGCTGACCCAGGGCTTCCGCCTCACCACCAACAACCGCATGGAGCTGCTGGCCGTCATCGTGGGGCTGGAGGCCATCACCCGCCCCGAGCTGCCCGTGCTCATCGTTTCCGACTCGAAGTACGTGATTGACGCCGTGGAAAAGCGCTGGGTGTTCAACTGGGCCGCCAAGGCCGACTTTGCCAAAAAAGCCAACGAGGACCTGTGGCGGCGCTTCCTGAAAGTATTCGCGCAGCGCAAGGTGAGCTGGCGCTGGGTGCGCGGCCACCAGGGCCACGCCGAAAACGAGCGCTGCGACCAGCTGGCCGTGCAAAGCGCCCTGGGCGGCGGCCTGCTGCGCGATGAGGGCTATGAGTCTTTAATCACGAAAGCATAGCTCTAGTTGCCCAACGACTACTTCCAGTTCAAGCAGTTTCGCATCGCGCAGGAGCTCTGCGCCATGAAGGTGAGCACCGATGCCTGCCTGCTGGGCGCCGTAGCCGATTTGAGCACCGCGCGCCGCCTGCTCGACATCGGCACCGGCACCGGCCTGCTGGCCCTGATGGCCGCCCAGCGCCAGCCCCTGGCCCGGATAGAAGCCCTGGAAATAGACCCGCCCGCCGCCGCCCAGGCCGCCGCCAACGTGGCGGCCAGCCCCTGGGCCGACCGCATTCAGGTCCGGCCGCTGAGCCTGGCCGAGTTCGCCGCGACGGCGCCCGCACCCTTCGACCATGTGCTGTGCAATCCGCCGTTTTTTCAGGGCTCCTTGCTCTCGCAGCGGCCGGCGCGGCGCACGGCCCGGCACGCCACGGCCGACTCCCTGCCCCTAACCGAGCTGGCTGAGTTCGCCGCCCGGTTTCTGACCGACGCGGGCCAGCTGACGCTACTGCTGCCACCAGTTGAGTTG
>CAXUEM010000049.1:4144-5665 GCA_964249885.1 uncultured Hymenobacter sp.
GGAGTGGCAGCGGTGCGCGGCCGAGGGGGCGCGGCACGGGCTGTTTCAGCAAACGGACTTGCCGGGGCGCCACCGGCCGGGCGGCCGGGTAACGCGCCACGTAGCGGCGTTCGGGCGGGCCCGCGCGGCGGTGGCCGGGCGCGAGCTGCACATTCAGGACGA
The DNA here is from genome assembly GCA_964249885.1 of uncultured Hymenobacter sp. Classification (GTDB taxonomy): domain Bacteria; phylum Bacteroidota; class Bacteroidia; order Cytophagales; family Hymenobacteraceae; genus Hymenobacter. The sequence goes on from CAXUEM010000049.1 coordinate 4,307, forward strand.
GGCGGGCGGCTACTCGGCGGAGTTCCGGGCACTGCTGGGCGAGTTCTACCTGCACCTTTAACGCACCCCTTGGGGCGCAGCAGCGGGCCCGACCAGCAGGGGGTATAGCCTGATGGTCCCCTCTGCTGGCCGGCTTACTCAGGTCGGGCCGGCTTCTGCGCGCTTCAGCGCCCGGCCTGACCCTTACTCTTCCTTTACTCTTCCACGAAGACAATGCCGTAGTCGGCGGCCAGCTCGGCGAGGATGGGCTCGTAGAAGTCGGGCGTCACGGGGATGACGACGCCGCGCGCCGTCAGCTCGCCGCGGGCCAGGCGGCGCACGGCCATGCCCAGGGGCAGGCCCACGGTTTTGGCCATGGCCGTGTGCACGGGGTCGTCGCCGCTCACCACCAGCGAAGACGTGCGCCGGTGCAGCTGCCCGTTCAGTTCGAACTCGAACTGGTGCTGCATCACAATCTGGTCGCGGTCGTGCGGGCCCAGGGCCCATTTTTCGGTTAGCAGATGCTCCAGCAGCTGGGCCGGGGTCGCATCGGCCAAGCCCACGGGCCGGGCCGAGAACAAGCCCAGCCAGCGCAGGCGGCCGAGCTCGGGGCCGTCGGGCGGCAGGTGCAGATACTGGGCCAGGCGCAGCTCCAGGCTGAAATGCGGGGCGGCGGCCGGGGGCAAATAGGCTTCAATGAGCTCTTGCCAGGTCATCTCGGCGGTGTTGCCCAGGCGCAGGCTGTCGTCGGTGAGGCCCAGGCTGACCAGGGCCTGCCAAGCGGCGCAGTAGCCGGGCCGGCGCAGGGTGCCGCGCAGCATGGTGGCAATGCCGTCGAGGCCGTAGGGGGCGCGGTAGCTGAGCGAGTCGCGGTTGGCGTAGCCTTCCAGCTCGCCGGCGCCGGGCACGTGCAGGGGCTGGGCACGGGCAAACAGCTGCTGGTACGGAATAAAGCGCAGGTGGCCCTGCTCCAGGTATTGGGCCGTGCCCTGGCCGGCCAGCACCACGTTGCGCGGGTTCCAGGTAAACTTGTAGCGCCAGGGGTTGTCGCCCTCCGAGGCCGGCTCCAGCAGGCCGCCGCAGTACGACTTAAAGGACGTGAGCTGCCCGCCCTGCCGGCGGATGTCGTGTATCACCCGCATGGCCGACATGTGGTCGAGGCCGGGGTCGAGGCCGCACTCCATCAGAACGAGGATGCCGGCCTGCGCGGCTTCCTCGTGCAGCGCGCGGATGTCGGGGCTCACGTAGGACGCCGTGGCCAGGTGGCGGCCGTGGCGCACGCAGGCCCGGGCCACCGGCAAGTGAAACAGGGCCGGCAGCATGGAAATCACGAGGTCGTGGGCCGGCTCGCTCAAGCTCTCGCGCCTTTCGCCGATGGCC
>CAXUEM010000049.1:5675-13507 GCA_964249885.1 uncultured Hymenobacter sp.
GGCGGGCAGCATCGAAATCACAGCATCGGCCTGGCTCACCAACTCCTCCAGCCGGGCTTCATTAGCCAGGTCGAAAGGCACGGCGCGGGCGTACTGCGAGTGGGCGGCCAGCACCGGCGCCAGGTGGGCCGGGTTCACATCGGCCACCGTGAGCTGGAAGTCGTCGGCGGGGGCGTGGCGCAGCAGGTAAGCCAGCAGCGACGAGGCAGAGCGGCCGGCACCGAGCAGCAGAATACGGGACATAAATCAGGAAAACAGAAGAAGAAAGCGCTTTCGGGCGGCAAAAGCCGCGGGCAAAAGTACAGGTATTGCCCGCGCCCCGGGCAGCAGCGGCCGCCCGCCGTTTTAGCGGGCTTAGATTTAATTATTGCCATAAGAGTTCTGAATTTGCGGCGCCTGCCCCTAACTTGCCCTTCCGACCATTCCTTCCCACCCGCCTGCCTTGCCCAACTCTGCTCTCCCCCAAACGCTGCAACTCACCCTCACCGTCGAGCTACTCGCCTCCGAAGCCGACCTGACGCCGGCCGAGGCCCGCACCTGGCAGGCCGCCCGCGCCGCCACTGACCACGCTTACGCCCCCTATTCCGGCTTTCACGTGGGAGCGGCGCTGCTGCTGGCCGACGGCCGCATTTTCCCCGGCACGAACCAGGAAAACGCGGCCTACCCCTCGGGCCTGTGCGCCGAGCGCACCGCGTTGTTTGGCTTGGCGGCCTCGCAGCCCGGCGCCGGGCATATTGTGGGCATGGCCGTGGCGGCGCGCCCCGCCGGTGGGGCATTCGGCCCGGCCATGCCCTGCGGCGCCTGCCGGCAGGTGATGCTGGAATATGAGCAGCGGCAGGGGCAGCCCATACCGCTGCTGCTGCCCGGGCCCAAGGGCCAGATTTACCGCTTTGCTTCCGTGGGCGAGCTGCTGCCTTTTCACTTCTCCCCCAGCGTGTTGCCGTCTCGCGCCGAGCAGTAGCCGAAGCGGCGGCGCGTGGTTGCGCACGCGCGTGCTCGGCCGGCTCAGCAGGGGGTGCCGCCAACCGAATTTCACTTTCCGCTCAGCCGCGGCCATCAAGCTGCTTTGCTTTTCTGCCATGACTGAACACAGCCTTACAGTGTCGCGCACGGCCCGCTACTACCAGCTGGGCGAGCTGACGCCCGCCACGCGGCAGCTGTGGCTGGTGCTGCACGGCTACGGGCAGCTGGCCGCCTACTTTCTGCGCCACTTTGCCCACCTCAGCGCCGCCGACCCCGGCCTGGTGGTGCTGGCCCCGGAGGGCCTCTCGCGCTTCTACCTCAGCGGCAACGGCGGCCGCGTGGGGGCCTCCTGGATGACGCGCGAAGACCGGCTGAGCGAAATAGCCGACCAGGCGACCTACCTGAATCAACTCCTGGCGCCGGTGCTGGAAACTGCGCCCGCCGCGCAAATCACGGTGCTGGGCTTCTCGCAGGGTGCTGCCACAGCCAGCCGCTGGCTGGCGCAGTCGGCCCCGTTTCGGCCGGCACGGCTGGTGCTCTGGGCCGGCCGGTTTCCCGAAGACCTGGGTTCGCCGCTGGCTACTCCCCTGCTGGCTGGCCTGAACCTGACGCTGGTGGTGGGCGAGCAGGATGAGTACGTCAGCATAGAACAGGTGCAGGAACAGCTAACTTATTTGCGTAGCCTGGGCGCCGAGCCGGAGCTGATACAGTTCAGCGGCCGCCATACGCTGGATGCCGCCGTGCTCACGCAGCTGGCGGGGAGGAGTTAAGAGTTAAGAGTTAAGAGTTAAGAGTTAAGAGTTAAGAAGGTACGTCATCCTGACCGTAGGGAAGCATACTGATTTCTGATTCGAAAAACCGGAACGTTAGTATGCCTACCACTGGCCGGATGAAGCTTCACCTCAGCATGCGGTCTTTCCATTCTTAATTATTAATTCTCAGCTTTTAACTGTCCCTACGCTTCCCGGCGAATAGTAGCGGCGGCGGCTTGGGCGGCGGGCAGCAGCAGCACCTCGGCGATGTTGACCCGCGCCGGGCGCGTGACCATGAACTGAATCAGCTCGGCCACGTCCTGGGGGCGCAGGGGCTCGAAACCTTCGTATACCTTGGCCGCGCGCTCTTCGTCGCCCTTGAAGCGAACCTGCGAGAACTCGGTTTCCACGGCGCCGGGGTTCACCTCGGCTACGCGGATGCCGCGCGGCAGCAAGTCGAGCCGCATGGTGCGCGTGAGCATGGCCACGGCGGCTTTGCTGGCGCAGTACACGTTGCCATTGGTGTAGGCCTCGTGCCCGGCGATGGAGCCGATGTTGATGATGAAGCTGCCCGGAGCCAGCAGGGGGAGCACGGCCCGGCTCACGTAGAGCAAGCCCTTCACGTTGCCGTCCAGCATCCGGTCCCAGTCGGCCGGGTCGCCGTCCTGAATTGGGGCCAGGCCGTGGGCGTTGCCCGCGTTGTTGACGAGGACATCAATTTGCTGAAATTCTGCCGGCAACGAAGCCACGGCAGCTTCCACGGCGGCCTGCTCGCGCACATCGAAGAGAAGAATGTGCACCAGCGCGGGCGCCAGCTCCGCGGCCAGTTCCCTCAGCCGCTCCTGCCGGCGCCCGCTCAGCACCAGCTGAAAGCCGCTCTGTGCCAGCGCCACGGCCGTGGCCCGGCCTATGCCCGATGAGGCGCCGGTGATAAAGGCAGTTTTCATGGGTTAGTTGCTGATTGTCGGCTGCTACTTGCTGGTGCTACGCCGCGGGCTTCGCGGCCATTAACCAGCCGCAACCGGGCAACTAACAACCAGCAACCGCCAGCTTGAATTTATTCGATGTTCAGATACAGCGTCACGGTGTTCGATTTCAGGCTTTGCAGGCGCTGGCTGTAGCCGTCGGCGCGGGGCTGCAGCAGGTTGCGCAGCCCGTGCGAGAAGCGCAGCTCGGGCCCGAACTTGAAGAGCGGGTAAAATAAGTCGAGCCCAAAGCCGTATTCCAGGCTCAGGTCCTGCGGGGCGACGCGTACGCGGTTGCGCAGCTCGTCGTTGAGGCGGGTGCTCACGGTGCGGCTGGCCTTGATGCCGCCGATGAGGTAGACCCGCGTGTTGCGGCGGCGGTCCGACTGATATTTCAGCAGCAAAGGAAAATCCAGCTGCGTGGTGCCTACTTCCTGGGTGTAGACGGTATCGGCCGCCGCGCCCAGGCCCTTAAACTCAACGCGCCGGGTCAGAAAGCTGACGCCGGGCGCAAAGCGCAGGTGAAACGGCGTGGCAGGGTCCCCGAGCCGGATGTCTCCGATAAAGCCCACCGTCAGGCCCGGGCTGTACACGGCATTGGCCGCAATGTCCTGCCGCTGTATGTACGTCTCCGACTGCTCGACGACGAAGCGCGCCAGGTGGGGGGCAATGTAGAAGCCGGGCCGGAAAAACCGCTGGTTGTAGGCCGGCAGGTTGTCGACCGAAATGCTCTTGATGGCGCCCTTGCGCGAGCGGTTCACGCCGTCGTCGCGCTTGCGCTGGGCCTGGGCGGCCAGCGGCAAGCTGGCCAGTACTACCAGCAGCAGGCCGTGGCGCGCCAGCCGCGCAAGACCGCCAGAAGCCGCCGCTATTTGCGGGCCGTGTAAACCGAACTGATGCCGAAAGTGAGGGGTTGCCATGCAGGGTCAGTGAAGCCGACTTTTGCGAGAATAGCTAAAAAGTCGGGGCCGTCGGGGAAGGCCTGCACCGATTCGGGCAGATAACTGTAAGCGTCGCGGTCCTTTGAAATAAGCTTGCCCAGGCCCGGCAGCACCCGGCGGAAATAAAAATTATACGCTTGCTTGAGCGGAAACGCGGTGGGCTTGCTGAATTCCAGCACCACCAGCTTGCCGCCCGGCCGCAGCACCCGCCGCATTTCGGCGAGGCCTTTTTCGAGGTGGGCAAAGTTGCGCACCCCAAACGAAGCCGTGACGGCGTCGAACTCGTCGTCGCCAAAGGGCAGGTTTTCCGAATCACCCAGTTCCAGGCCGATGCGATGGCTCAGGCCCTTGGCTTCCAGCTTGCGGCGACCTACTTCCAGCATGCCTTCCGAAATGTCGATGCCGGTAATCTGGGCGGCCGGGTCGGCCGCGCGCAGGGTTTCGATGGCAAAGTCGGCCGTGCCGGTAGCAATGTCCAGGATACGGGCCGGGCGCAGCTCCCGCAGCTCGTTCACGGCCTTGCGCCGCCAGTAGATGTCGGTGCCCGCGCTCAGAAAGTGATTCAGGAAGTCATACTTGCCGGCGATGCTGTTGAACATCTGCGCGACCTGCGATTTTTTATCGGCAGAATCTTCTTTGTAGGGTACGACAGCCATAGGAGAGCGCAAAGAACGGGGGTCAGCCCGCAAAAGTATGTTGCCCTAACGCCGCCGGCGCGCATTTGTTAAGAATAATGTGCCGCGCCGGCCCGGCCAGCCGGGGGTAGCACGCCGCCAGCCGGTGGTCCGGTTCGTTGGGTTAGTTAGATTAATACCCCCTGCTGGCCCGGATAAAACCGTGCCGCTACCCCCGGCTGGCGCGCGAAAACTAGACCTAGCGACTCATAAAAAAAGCGGGCCGGACAAGTGTCCGGCCCGCTTTTCAGGCTTAAACGTGGCAGGCTTAGTCGACTTTGGTTTTCACCTTGTCTTTCTGACCGTCGGCGTCTTTGGCTTTCGAGTCAATCTCGCCCTCCTTGGTGGTGGTCTTCGACTTCTCGCCTTCCGCGCCTTTGATTTTCACCTTCACTTTGTCCGAATCTTCGTCCACTTTGGTTTTCACCTTCGTGCCGTCCGACATCGTGACCTTGCTCTTGCCCGGGGTCAGCGGCACGGCGCCGGCACCGGTGGTACCAGCCCCCGTAGCGCCGGTGGTCGTGTCAGCATCAGTCGTGCCGGTGCTCATGCTGCCGGCGCCAGCGCCCGCACTCGACGACATGCCGGCTCCCGACTGACCTTCGGCCAGCACCGGGCGGAACTCGTCGCGGCGGTTAAGCTGCATGTTCTCGGGCGAATCGTTCGGCGCGGCCGGACGACGCTCGCCGTAGCTTACCGTGGCCAGGCGGCTCTCGGCAATGCCGCTCTTCACGAGGAAGCGGCGGGCGGCGTCAGCGCGGTTCTGACCTAGCACCTGGTTGTAGGCGTCGGTGTTGCGCGAGTCGCAATGGCCTTCAATCGAGATGTTCAGGCCCGGGTTGGCTTTCAGCGTCTGGCTGATTTGGTTCAGCTTGGCAATCGACTCCGGCCGCAGGGTGTACTTATCGGTGTCGAAGTAGATTTTCGGCAGGTTGGTGAAGGCACCGCCCGTCGTATCAAAGTAAGCAACGTAGAAATTCTTGGTGATGGTGGTCGAGTCGTTGAACGAGTTCGGCACCGCAAATTCCTGCGTCTCAATGTTTTTGCCATCCTTGCTCACGGCCACCTGGTAGGTACGGCCCGAAAGCACCGTCACGCCGTAGGCGCCGTCCGCCTTCGAGATGTCGCGGTAGGAGAGCGGAGTTTTGTCGGCCTGCGTGCCGCTGAACACCAGCTCCACGCCGGGCACTACCGTCACGCTGTCGCGCGAGGAGAACACCTTGCCGCGGATGTTGGCGTTCTTGATGTAGTTGATGGTGTAGATGTCCTTTTCGCCGTAGCCGCCGATGCGGTAAGAGCTCAGGTAGGCGTAGGAGCCATCCGGGGCCAAGCGGTAATAGGTATCATCGTCGGGCGTGTTGACGGGGTAGCCCATGTTCTGCGCCTGGCCCCACTTGCGGCCGATGCTGTCGTACTCCGACTTGAAGATGTCGTAGCCGCCCATGGTATTGTGGCCGCGCGAGCTGAAGTACAGCGTCTTGCCGTCCTTGCTCAGGAAAGGGCTGTCGTCGTCGTAGCGGGTGTTGATGGCGCCGCCCAGGCTCTTGGGCTTGCCCCAGTCGCCGCCCGACTCGCGGGTGGCATAGTACAGGTCCAGCGTGCCGTCTTCCGAGTACTTGCCGGTCGAGAAGTACAGCGTGCGGCCGTCCGGGGTAATGAAGGCGTCGGACTCGTACGAGGCCGAGTTCACGTTGCCGTTCAGCGGCTTGGGCGCGGTCCAGTCGCCGCCCACCTTCTCCGACACGAAGAAGTCGCCGTTGTTGTCGTTGCGGTACATCAGCAGCTTCGTGTCGTTGTCGAAGAGCTGAATCGAGGCGTCGTGGCCTTTGCCGTTGAGCACGCCGCTCAGCGAGCGGGGCTTCTCGTAGTTTTCGTCGTCGAGCTTTTTGGTTTCGAAGATGTCCTCGAAGTACTCGCCGTCGGCGGCCAGGCCTTTCTTCTTCGAGTCAGCCCCTGTTACCTGCTCGCCGCGCGAGGTGAAAATCAGGGTCTTCTCGTCCGACGAAATAACCGGGCTGTGCTCGGCGTAGGCCGTGTTCACGGTCGGACCCAGGTCTTTCACGAAGATGTCCTTGGGCGTGTTGAACAGCACCTTGGCATCCTTGCTGTGCTGAATCAGCTGGGAGAGCTCCTCGCGGCGCGTGTCCTTCTTTTTCAGCGTGGCGTTGTAGGCCGTGTAGTGGGCAATGGCCTCGTCGAAGTTGTAGTTGAGGTGGTCAATGCGGCCGAGCCAGTAGTTTACATCCTTCGAAACCTTGGGCTTGAGGCGCTGGGCTTTGTAGATGTAGTCGCTGGCTTTTTCCTTATCGAACGACATGTAGGAGATACCGGCCCGGAACAGCGCCTGCGCGTTGTTGGGGTCTTTGGCCAATACCTTCTCGTAGTACGGGATAGAGGCACGGTAATTCTCCTGCTCGAAAAACTTGTTGCCGGTCTTCAGGTCCTTGCGGGTGCTTTGCGCCGAAGCCGGAGCCGCTGCCACTGACGTAAGGGCAACAGCGCACGAGACTTGCAGTAACCTTCTGGATAAGTTGTCCATTGGAGGAAGTGTTGGGTAAAAAGAAATTACGGAAGGGTGAAGCAGAAAACGCCGCTAAACAAGGGGTTAGTATCGGCTGAAAGGCTATTGGGCGTCTTATACTGAAAAGCCTGAGCAGGGTTAGGCCCGGGCCCGCACAAAGCAGGTTTTTCTTTGCGCCAGCCCGCTCCCGGGCGGCGCAAATATACCTGCTTCGCCGAAGCAACCCGCGGCTCAGGTTGTAAATTACGCCGGTCAGATAGCACAAACGCAGGATTAATGGGCTCGTGCGGCCGCTGGCGGGCTCCGCAAAGATAGCGCCAGGCCCCGGCCGCCCATTTGGCGCCGAACCTTATATACCGGCATCGGCGCGGGGTAACCCGTTAGTTTTGCGTTTCTTCTTTTTTTCTCGCCCGGCGCCGGCTTCGCCCCGCCCTGCCCTTTGCATTTCAGGCTCCTTCATATGCTCATCCGCGACGCCCGCTTTCTGACCAGCAACACCCGCGTGGAGCTGTGCCCGGCTCCTACCCTGCCCGAATACGCCTTCATCGGCCGCTCCAACGTGGGCAAGTCTTCACTGCTAAACATGCTCACCCAGCGCAAGGGCCTGGCCAAAACCTCGCAGTCGCCGGGCAAAACCCAGCTCATCAACCACTTTCTCGTCAACGACGAGTGGTACCTCGTCGATTTGCCCGGCTACGGCTACGCCCGCGTCAGCAAAGAAGCCCGCACCGAGTGGGCCCGCATGATAAACTACTACCTGCGCCGCCGCGAAAACCTCAACTGCGTGTGCGTGCTGCTCGACTCGCGCCACGAGCCCCAGGCCGTGGATTTGGAGTTTATGGAAAAGCTCGGCACCGAGGGTGTGCCCTTCGTTATGGTGTTCACCAAGATTGACAAGCAGTCGGCCGGCCGCACCCACGAGCTGATTGAAGCCTACTTAAAGAAAATGAGCGAAACCTGGGACGAGCTGCCGCGCTACTTCATCACGTCGGCCGAAACCGGCGCCGGCCGACTGC
>CAXUEM010000050.1:0-4267 GCA_964249885.1 uncultured Hymenobacter sp.
GAGCAGCTGGCCGCTTACCGTCCGCAGGGCCTGCTGGGCCGGGCCTACTGGTACGCCATCGTGCCGCTGCACGCCGTCATTTTTCGGGGCATGATTGAGAACATCGTGCACTACCAGGAATAGCCCCCTGCTGGCGGGCGCGGTGCCGGCAGCGAGGGCTACTTTTGCGGTCGTTTCCCACCTGCTTTCTGCATGAGCCTTTTTACCAAATCACCTTTTCTTTTGCTGCTGGCCGCCGCCCCCGCTGCCCCCCTGCTGGCCCAGACCAGCCCTGCTCCTACCTCAGCCACCGACACGCTGCGCCGCCAAAACCTGGGCGACGTCACCGTGACCGCCTCCCGCCTCGAGCAGCGCGCCCGCGAAACGGGCCGCAACGTGACCGTCATTCAGGGCCGGGAATTGGACCGTTTTCCCGTCAATTCCCTTGATGACTTACTGCGCTGCCTGCCCTCGCTGGAAGTGCAGAGCCGCGGCAGCTTCGGCGCCCAGGCCGATATCACGCTGCGCGGCAGTACGTTCAATCAGGTGCTGATTCTGCTCGACGGGCAGCGCATCAACGACCCGCTGACGGGCCATTTCAACGCTTATTTTCCGATTGCGCCAGCCGAAATTGCCCAGATTGAGATAGTGCGCGGCGCCGGCTCGGCCCTGTACGGGCCCGACGCGGTGGGTGGCATCATTCACATCGTCACCAAAACCTTCGCCAGCCAGCGGCCCGCGGAGCAAGTCAGCCTGCAGGCCACGGGCCTGCGCGGCGAGTGGAAGCTCTGGCACGCCAACGCCGGCGGTTTCGCCCAAACCAAGCGGCTGCGCCTAGGCGGCGGGCTGCTGCTGAACCAAACCCAGGGTCAGCTGCGCGACGCGCCCAGCAACCGCCGCAGCGACGTAGACCTAAAAACCTACTCGCTCTCAGCCGCCTATAATATTACGCCCACACTGAGCGTGGCCGTGCGCGGCGCCCTGGACCGGCGCGACTTCGACGCCCAGTACTTTTACTCGACCAGCACCGCCGATTTAAGCCGCGAAACCACTTCCCGGGACTTTGTGCAGGGCCAGCTGCGCTGGCAGCCCCGCCCGGGCCAGCAAACCGAGCTGCAGGTGGCCCACAGCTACTCCACCGACTATTTCGTGTTTAACCCCGCTCCCCGGTTTGTGCCCAACCGCCACACCATGCGCTTCAGCAATGCCCAGCTGCACCACACCCAGGCGCTGGGTTCAGGCCTGAAGCTGGGCGCCGGCGGGCAGTACGACGACCGCCGCGTGCAAAGCAACAACCTCGGCAACCACCAGACGGCGCACTTCGGCCTCTATACCCTGCTGGCCTACAGTGGCCTGAAAAACCTGACGGCCACCGGCTCCTTGCGCCTGGACCACGACGAGGCCTACGGCAACGTCTTGATTCCGCAGCTGAACCTGAGCTACGCGCCCACGCCGGCGCTGGTGCTGCGCGGGGCCGTGGGCCGCAGCGTGCGGGCCGCCAACTTCACGGAGCGCTACTACAACCACCTCGTGCCGGGCACCATCGGCAGCGGGCAGAACATCGGATTGGCCGACCTGCAGGCCGAGCGCGCCACGAACTACGAGCTGGGCGCCGACTTCTCGCCCACTACCGGCCTGACCTTCAAGGCCACCGCTTTCGCCCGCGCCGGCCGCAACCTGATTGACTACGTCGGGCTGTCCGGCAGCGAGGTCATGCGCCAAACTGGCTTACCCAACGTGGACCCGGCTGGCTCCTACCGCCTGGCTCAGAATCTGTTCAGCGTGCGCACGCAGGGCCTGGAAACCGAAGTATGGGGGCAGGCCCTGCTGGGCTCGCTGCTGCGCCTGGACGCCGTGGCCGGCTACACCTACCTTACCAACTCCGCGCCCGTGGTTTCGCAGTACCTGAGCAACTTTGCCCGCCACCAAGTCACGGGCACGCTCACGGTGCGGGCCGGCGGCTACGGCAGCCTGAGCGTGAGCGGCCTCTACAAGGAACGCGACGACGCCGAAGTAGCCCGCATCAGCCGGCGCCTGACGGCCGACTATGCCGTGTTTAACGCCCGGCTGGAAGCGGCCGTGCTGCCGGAGCGGCTGTTTCTGGTGGGGCAGGTCCAGAACCTGTTCGATGCCCGCTACGCCGATTTGCTCGGGGCCCAGATGCCCGGCCGCTGGCTGATGGCCGGCCTGCGGGCCAATTTCCAGCGGGCCGGCAAGTAGTCCTTGCTCCCGGGCGGCGCGCGGCTGGCAACGGGCTACCCCGGCCGGCGCGCCAGCCGGGCGTCAGGCCTGGGCGGGCTCGGCGTGGGTTTGTTCCAGCAGCAGCTGCATGCGGGCCATGCTGGCCGCGTCCAGGGGCTTGGAGAAGTAGCCGCGCACGTCCTTGTAGTACTTGGACTTGGCGATGTCGTCGGGGTGAATGGACGAGGTGAGCACGAACACGCACACCTGCTTGGGGATGGGCAGGCCGGCAAAGGCGTCGAGAAACTCCCAGCCGTCCATGAGCGGCATGTTCAAATCCAGCAGAATCAAATCCGGGATGCGGGCCTCGTCGTTGAGCACGGTGCGCAGTTGGTCGTAGGCCTGCTGGCCGTTGCCGTACTGCTGCACCTCCTTGCAGTGCAGGTCGCGCTTGACAATGAGCTCCGTGATAACCGAGGTAATTGGGTCGTCCTCAATGACGTAGGCGAGCTCAGGCGTTTTCATTGAAATAGACTTTAAAGGTGGAACCCACGCCGACCGCACTCTCGACTTCGATGCGGCCGAGCATGGCCTCGACCTGGTTTTTGGTGATGAACAGGCCCACGCCGCGGGCGTCTTCGTTTTGGTGGAAGGTTTTGTACATGCCGAAGAGCTTGGCCTGGTTTTTTGCCGTGTCCAGGCCCAGCCCATTGTCCTGCACGCTCAGCACCACAAAGCCCGGCTCCTGGGCCGTGGCCAGCCGGATAACCGCGGGCCGGGCCGGGTCGCGGTACTTGATGGCGTTGCTGATAAGGTTGAGCAGGATGCTATCCAGATAGGCCGGCACCACGTTCACCGTCAGGCTCTCAGGCACCTGCACGTCCACCCGGATGTCGTGCTGGCGGATGAGCACGCTGAGCGCCTCCAGGGTTTTGGCAATTTCGGCCTGCAGGGCGCGCGGCTCCTTGGGCTTGTTGAAATTGGTGTTGACCGTGATGATGTCGTTGAGGTTGACGATGGTATCGGCCAGCTTGGCGGTGCTGGTTTGCAGCATCTGCAGAAACAGGCGCTGCTGGCCCGGGTCGTCGTCGGCCCGGCTCAGCAGCTCAACCAGCGAGCTGAGGTTGGCCGAGTGCGAGCGGATGTTGTGGGAAATGATGTAGGCGAAGTTCTGCAGCCGGATGTTCTGCTGGCTCGTCACGTCCAGCAGGTGCTGCGACTTGTGCAGGTTCTCGACCAGCAGGGTGATGTCGTAGCCCACGCACAGAATCTCGACCAGCTCGCCCTGCTCGCCCAGAATACCGCGAAACTCCCAGTGGTTGGATTTCACCGAGCCGTCGATGTAGGGCTTGCGCAGAATGACCTGGTGGGGCACCTCGGGCTGGGCAAAGCACTGCATCACGACTTCGATGCACTTGGGCCGGTCTTCCTCGATGATGCTTTCGAGCGAGGAGGTGCCGATAATCTTGCTGTTGAGCCCGAACCGCTCGTAGAACAAGTCGTTGATATAAGTGTAGTTGCCCTGCGGGTCGGTGCGGATGATGAACACCGACTGGTTGTTGAGCAGCAGGCCGTAGTGGTTGGCCACCTCCTGGGCGCTGGCTTCCTCGCGCTTCTCGCGGGTGATGTTGCGCAGCGCGCCCACCATGCGCGTGCGCTGGCCGGTTTCGTCGGCCAGCAGCCGGCCCTGGCAGCGCAGCCAAACCGTGGAGCCGTCGCGGTGGGTGAAGCGGCTGACCTGGTCGAAGTCGCGGGCCGGGTGCTCGGCGCAGGCGGCCAGCTGCTGCCGGGCGGCGACCAGGTCGTCAGGGTGAATATGTTGGCGCCAGGCCGTGGGGTCGGCCGGAATCTGGCCGGTTTCGTAGCCCAGCAGCAGCCAGAACCGCTCGTTCAGCCACTCGCGGTTGGGCACGCGCAGGTCCCAGTACCAAAGGCCATCGACGGCCGTGTTTTGGAGAAAATCGAATACCGCCGAATCAGACTTTACGCGCTCGTAAAGCTCAGCTTTCAGGGTGTCGGGGGCCGTCACGAAATCAGAGTAGTTTCACCCGGGCCGACTGGGGCGAATACCGCCGCTGTCCCGGGCGCGGGCGGGCAGCTACAGGGC
>CAXUEM010000050.1:4277-9122 GCA_964249885.1 uncultured Hymenobacter sp.
CAATGTTGCCGCCCGGCGGCGGTGCTGGCCGAACCCCCGGCGGGCGCCCCCCCAATGGCCTTTTTCGCTAGCCGAACACTGGCACCACGCGCCCGTCTTCCACCTTCAGGGCCGCGTCGTATTTCTTGCCCGTCTTGGCCGACACGAAGCCCTTAATCAGGCCCGTTTCGCCCCGCCGCAAGAGCTGCCGCAGCTGGGTTTCGGTCAGCGCTTTGCCGCCCCACTCCAGCGGCACCCGGAACTGGCAGTCCTCGCGAAAGCGCGAGCAGCCGTAGGCCGCCTTGCCGCGCAGCATGTGCCCGAGCTGGCACACCCGGCACGGAATCTGGCCGGGGTCGGTGGCGGTGGTGGGCTTGCTCTCGGCGGCAGCTACGGCTTCCAGCTGCCCGCCCGCTCCCAGGCGCAACGCCGCGTCCAGTCGGGCGCCGTCAGGCTGGCTGAAGCCCTTGATGAGCGGCGTGCGACCCTTACTCAGCAGGGCCTTGATTTGCGGGTCACTCAGCTTTTTACCCAGAAACTCCGCCGGCAGCCGGAAGCTGCAGCCCTCGCGAAAGCGCGAGCAGCCAAACGCCGTTTTGCCCCGCAGCACGTGGCCCTGCTGGCAGGCCGGGCAGGGCCCGAGGCCGGCACCCCCTGCTGGCCCTTTGCCACTGGCTTCGCGCCCCCCCTGCTGGGTTGCTGCTCGCTCCGCGGGAGCGGAAGAACCTGACGGATGGGCCGCGCGCGCAGCCGGCGCATCCCGCTCGCCCGGGAAGGCAGGCTGGGGAGCAGCCGGCCCGGCCGACAGCGTCCGCCCGCTCCGGTCCTGCTCCACCTCGGCTGCCATCTCCTGCACGAGCTGGGTCAGCTCACCCAGAAACTGCTCGCCGGTCAGCTCGCCGCTTTCAATCTGGCGCAGCTTTTTTTCCCACTGCCCGGTCAGCTCCGCCGATTTCAGCGTGGGGTTGCGGATGAGGCCGATGAGCTCCACGCCGGTGGGCGTGGGCACGAGGCGCTTTTTCTCGCGGGCCACGTAATTGCGCTTGAACAGCGTCTCGATGATGGCGGCGCGGGTGCTGGGCCGGCCGATGCCGTTTTCCTTCATGGCCTGGCGCAGCTCCTCGTCGTCGACGTTGCGGCCGGCGGTTTCCATGCCGCGTAGCAGGGTGGCTTCGGTGTAGTCTTTGGGCGGCTGCGTCACTTTCTGGTCGAGGCGGGGCTGGTGCGGGCCGCTTTCGCCCTGCGTGAAGCTGGGCAGCACGGTGCTCACCACGTCGTCCTCGGCCTCGGCGCCGATACCCCCGGCTGGGCCGGCCCCGGCGGCCGGCGGCGGCTTGGGGGCCGACTGCTGGGCCGGGTCGCCGTACACTACGCGCCAGCCAGGACTCAGAATCTGGCGCCCGCGCACCCGGAATGGGTGGCCGGCCGCCTCGGCGCTTACGGTCGTGTTGCTGACCTCGCAGTCGGGGTAGAAGGCGGCGATGAAGCGGCGCGTAATAATGTCGTAGACGCTGCTTTCCAGCCCGCCGCCCGGCCCGGCCGCGCCGGTCGGGATGATGGCGTGGTGGTCGGTTACCTTGTTGTTATTGAAGACCTTGCCGGTCTTCGGAATTTTGTTAGCCAGCAGGGGGTCGGTCAAATTCTGGTAGCCGATACCGCGCAGAATACCGGGGATTTTCGGGTAGATGTCGTCGGGCAGAAACGTGGTATCGACCCGCGGATAGCTTACGGCTTTCTTCTCGTAGAGGGCCTGCACGATTTTGAGCGTATCATCGGCCGAGAGGCCCAGCTGGTTGTTGCACTGCACCTGCAGCGAGGTCAAATCAAACAAGCGCGGCGGCGCCTCGCGGCCCTTCTTGATTTCGACGTTCGTGACCGTGAGCGGCGCGGCTTTCACCTCTTCCAGCACCTGGTTGGCTTCTTCCTGGCTCAGGAAAAAACCCATGGCCCGCAGCCGCGACTTCGTGTCGGCCGCTTCTTCGGCTTCCTTGAGCTTGTCGGGCGGGGCCACGCGGCTGAACATCGTGCCGCGGTACTCGGTGCGCAACACCCAGTAGGGCTCGGGCCGGAAGTTCTTAATCTCATGGTAGCGGTCCACGAGCAGAGCCAGCGTGGGCGTCTGCACCCGGCCGATGCTCAGAATCTGCTTTTGCTGAAAGGTAGTGTACTTGAGCGTGAACAGCCGCGTGGCGTTTAGGCCCAGGAGCCAGTCGCCCACGGCCCGGCTCTTGCCCGCCTGGTAGAGCTTCTCAAACTCCTTGCCATCGCGCAAATTGGCAAAACCCTGGCGGATAGCCTCTTCCGTGAGCGAGGAAATCCAGAGGCGCTTGAGCGGCTTGCGGCACTTGGCCTCGGCCAGCACCCAGCGCTGAATCACCTCGCCCTCCTGCCCGGCGTCGCCGCAGTTTATCACCTCGGTGGCCTGGTCCAGCAGGGTCTTAATCGTGTTGAACTGCTTGACCACGCCCGCGTCGCGGCGCATGAGCTTGATACCGAACTGCTCGGGCAGCATGGGCAGCTCGTGCAGGTTCCAGCGCTTCCAGGCCGGGTTGTAGTCCTCGGGCTCCTTGAGCTGGCAGAAATGGCCGAAGGTCCAGGTGACCTGGTAGCCGTTGCCCTCAAAGTAGCCGTCCAGGCGGCGCGAGGCACCGATAACCTGGGCAATTTCGCGGGCCACGCTGGGCTTTTCGGCGAGGCAGACAATCATTTAATCACAGATTTTGCTGATTCAACGGATGGCGCCGATGGTTTCGGCGCGGGGAATCAACAAAAATAGCGGCTTAAAAGGTCATGCCGGGCTTTCGGCGGCGGCCAGCAGGGCCTGCAACTCGCGGCGCATGGTCTGGGCCAGGTAGCGCGCCTCATCGAGCCGGGAGTCGGCGTAGCGCTGGGCCTGGGCCGAGTCGGCGGCCGACTCGTATTGCTGCAGCTCAGCCAGGGTGCCAAGGCGGGCGAAAGAATCCTGCAGGGGACCGTCGATGCGGCGGCGCACGCTCAGCGCCCCGGCGGCCGGCTGGGTTGCCTGCAGGGCCAGCAGGTCCTGGGCCACCAGGGCCAGCTCCCGCAGCAGCTCGCCCTCGGCCGCTGAGAGCTTACGCGGCTTGCGGTCCAGCACGCACAGGCTGCCGATGGCCATGCCGCCCGGCGCCCGCAGGGCCTGCCCGGCGTAGAAGCCCAGCTGCAGCTGCTGGGCGGCGAAGGGATTGACCAGCGCGCAGGGTTGGTCGACCAGATTCTCGAACACCGTGAGCCCGTCCTGCAGAATAGCAACCGAGCAGAGACTGTCCTCGCGGTTGACGGTGGACGCCGGCAGGCCCTGGTTGCCGACGAACACCACATCGGCGGCCCGCACGAGCGACACCAGGGCAATGGGCATGTCGAAGAGCTTGGCCACCACGCTCACAAAGTCATTAAACAGGCCCTGCCCCGGCGTGCCCAGCACCAGGTAAGGCCGCAGGGCTTCGAGGCGCTCGTGCTCGTAGGATGGAATCAGGTCAGGGTAGCGGTTCAGGGCCATGGGAAAAGAATAGCAAGCGTAGATAGCGCAGAACGCCGGGCGCAGCGGCCCGGCGGCGGGGACGGACAGCGGCAGCGGCCCGTCCGGCGGGGCGGTTCGTCTGCCAGGCTTACAAATTTATCGCAGATAAGTTCTATCATACCACACCCCATCTGCTCTGGGCCTGCCCGCGCGCCGCGGGTGCTGCCCCGCAGTAGCCGCCCCGAAAGCCCTGGCCACCAAACGCAAAGCCCCCGCCACGACGACCATAGCGGAGGCTGCACTGCCCGATTCAGGCCGGCTAACTTTCTCGCCAGCTTGGGCTCAGCTTTTCTGGCTGAGCCGGTCGGCGGTATGGGCGGCTTCCCGGGCCGGGTCTTCTTTTTTGCCCTCGTAGGTGCTGGAGTCTTTGGCGGCGCCCCGGGGCGCCTCGGTGGCGTAGATGTGCTCGAGGCCGGCGAGCGGCTGCTCGCCGTTCACCTGCAGGTCTTTCAGGCGGCCGTCGGCGATATCATACACCAGGCCGTGCAGGCGGGGCGGGTTTTCGGTGCGCATGGCGTTCTGGATAATGCTGGTTTTGGCCAGGTTCTGCACCTGCTCCAGCACGCTCAGCTCGACGAGGCGACGCAGGCGCTGCTCTTCATCGGCGATGCTGAGAAACTCCTTTTCGTGGATGCGAATCACGTCGCGGATGTTCGTCAGCCAGTTGTCGATGAGGCCGTACTGCTTGGTGCCGGCCGCCGCGGCCACGCCGCCGCAGCCGTAGTGGCCCACTACCAGGATGTCCTTCACGCCCAGCACTTCCACGGCGTACTGCAGCACGCTCAGCAGGTTGATGTCGGTGTGCACCACCAGGTTGGCGATGTTGCGGTGCACGAACATCTCGCCCGGGCCGGTGCCCGTGATGCCCGAGGCCGGCACCCGCGAGTCAGAGCAGCCAATGAACAGGTAGCGCGGCTTCTGGCCCTTGGCCAGGCGGCTGAAATACTCGGGGTCCTGGGCATTTTTTTCGCTTACCCACTGGCGGTTGTTTTCCAGAATTTTGGCGATGGACATGGTTTTTAATTATGAGTTGTGAATTATGGGTTGTGAGCCGTGAATTGTGAATTACAAATTATGAATCCGTCGAACAGCCCTTCCTAATTCCTGATTTGTAATTCATAATCCTGACTAGTGGCCGGCCAGATGCACCTGCCGGACGCCGCGCAGTTCCAGCTCGATGTTGCGGGCCGGGGCGGCCTGCCGGAACGCCTCAATGGCTTCCAGCACATCGTGGTCAATTACGTCGGAGCAGCTGCCCGCCGGCAGCCGCGTCATCCTGGTCGTCGACCAAGCGGGCCGTAAAAAAGCCCGCGGCATCTTTCCACACG
>CAXUEM010000050.1:9132-13444 GCA_964249885.1 uncultured Hymenobacter sp.
GGCAGCTGCTCCAGGGTGGTGACGAGGCTGGCTTTATTGAGAAAGGAGACGTGCTCGGGCAGGCGCAGGTGCAGCAGGCCGGGCTCATCCTCGGGCGTGGGCTCGTTGCGCAGGTAGGAGCCGGCCTTGGCGTTGTCGCGCAGAATAAAGAAGAAGCCCAGAACCAGTCCGATGCTCACGCCCTTGAGCAAATCGGTAAAGAGCACCGCCACGATGGTGATAATGAAGGGAATAAACTGCTCGCGGCCCAGCTGCCACTGCTTCTGGTACAGGGCCGGCTTGGTGAGCTTGTAGCCCACCAGCAGCAGCACCGCCGCCAGGGCCGAGAGCGGAATCAGGTTCAGCACCGAGCCCAGGAACACCAGGCTGATGAGCAGCAGCAGCCCGTGCAGAAACGACGACATGCGGGTTTGGCCGCCGGCGCTGATGTTGGCCGACGAGCGCACGATAACCGCCGTCACGGGCAGGCCGCCGAGCAGGCCGCTGACCAGGTTGCCCGCGCCCTGGGCCATGAGCTCGCGGTTGGTGGGCGTGTGGCGCTTCTGCGGGTCCAAGTTGTCGACGGCCTCGACGCTGAGCAGGGTTTCGAGCGAGGCCACCACGGCAATGGTCAGGGCCACGCCGTACACGGCCGGATTGCGCAGGGCCCCAAAGTCGGGAAACGTCATGGCGCCCACCAGCTGCTGCACCGACGTGATGACGGGCAGCGTGACCAGGTGCTCCGGGCGCACCTGCAGGCCCGGGGCCACCGCCTTGAGCAGCTGGTTGATGCCCACGGCCACCAGCACGGCCACCAGCGCGCCCGGCACCAGCCGCGACCAGGCCTGCCGCTTGATGGCTTTGCTGTCCCAGAGCAGCATGAGCACCAGCGACACCACGCCTACCAGCACCGCGCCCCGGCTCAGGCCCCGAAAGGCCGCGCCGATGGCAGAAAAGGTATTCAGGCCGTCAATCTGCGAGAAGTTCATGTCCTCAAAAAAGTCAGAGTCAGCCCCCAGAAAGTGCGGAATCTGCTTCATAATCAGAATGATACCAATAGCAGCCAGCATGCCGCGAATAACGGCGGCCGGAAAGTAGAGCGCAATGATGCCGGCCCGGGCCAGCCCCATGATAATCTGGATAACGCCGGCGATGGCCGTGGCCGTGAGCATGGCCGGAAACGAGCCCAGCGTGGCAATGCCCGAAAGCACGATGGTGGTCAGGCCGGCCGCCGGCCCGGTTACGCTCACGGCCGAGCCGCTGAGCAAGCTCACCAGTACGCCGCCGACGATGCCGGCCACCACGCCCGCCAGCAGGGGGGCACCCGAGGCCAGCGAAATGCCCAGGCACAGCGGCAGGGCCACCAGAAACACCACCAAGCCCGCCGGCGCATCCTGCGCCAGGGTGCTGAAGGGCGACGAAGAAAACGGCTTCGGGCTTCCTGGCAGGGCCACTGGCGCCGGCACGGGGGTGCCGGGGCTGGCC
The DNA here is from genome assembly GCA_964249885.1 of uncultured Hymenobacter sp. GTDB lineage: Bacteria > Bacteroidota > Bacteroidia > Cytophagales > Hymenobacteraceae > Hymenobacter. Next base: position 10,597 of record CAXUEM010000050.1, read on the forward strand.
GGTGAAGATGTTATTTCGGGCATAGAATGAGCGTGGGAAAAGAAATGAGGCAGGCGAATGACCGCGAAGCAGGAAAATTCCGAGCTGTAAGATTACGTCACTCGAAGCAGAATTGGGTTAATCCGAGGGCGAAAACGGCACACGGCCTTAAACAGCTCCGCGCCGGCGGCGGGCCCCCAGCCAGACCAACGCAAGCACCTACTTCGCACTCAGGATGTTACGCGCCGCTTTCACGGCCTCGGGCAGGGCCAGCACGGCCGCCGCCAGCGCGGCCAGGGTCGAAACCTGGCAGTAAAAGCAGAGCTTTTTGTTTTCCTGCCACTCCTCGATGCCGAGCTTGACGTTGGTGGCCACATCGAGCAGGGTTTTGGCGGCCATGGCCAGCGGCACGGCGGGCATGGAGTAAGCCCGGTTCAGGGGGCCGGCGGCGGCCAGCATGGTGGTGATGCCGCCCGTGACTATCATAGCCGGCGCGTCGGGCGACTGCAGGCGCTTGTAGGCGTAGTCCGAGGCGTCCACTTTATCGGAGTCGAACACGTCCAGCGGCGGGTCGGGCAGGTGGTGGATGATGCCGGTCTGGTAGAGACTCACGATTTGGCCGGCGGCCACGGTGACGAGCGAGAGGCCGATAATCCAGCGGCGGCGGTTGAGGTCGGGGCTGGAGCCCAGGCGCAGTTCACGCGAGAGTTGGGTGGGAGAAGCCATTTTAATTAGGTGATGGGGTAATGAGGTAATGAGGTAATGAGGTAATGAGGTGATGAAGTGATGAAGTGATGAGAATTTGGGCTTGCAGCCTTGCTCGGCAGGCAGGCTTTTCAGGTACGAACAAAGCAGCGGGGAGTTGACGTCGGGTTTGGGTTGAGCCAGCAGGGGGGTCGCGCTGCACTGGGCGGCGCTGGCTTGGTGCCAGCATGGGGGTGGCTGGTATCTTTACACTTATGCTTGCCGCCCCGCTCACCTCCCCTGCTGCTGCCCTCATCACTCCATCACCCCATCACCCCTTCACCTCTTTTCTGGCCCAGGCCGCGCAGGAGCTGCTGGCCGAGTTTGAGCCCGAGGACCTGTCTGACTGGGTGGTGATTGTGCCCACGCGGCGGGCGGTGGTGTACTTCAAGAACGAGCTGGCTCTGGCCACGCCGCCCGGCGAGGCCCTGTGGAGCCCGCGCGTGGCGGCCATGGAAGACTACATGGTGGAACTGGCCGGCGTGCAGGTCGAGGAGCCCATTGCCTTGCAGCTTTTGCTCTATGACATTCTCAAAAACATTGACCCAGACCTGAACTTCGACCGGTTCGTGGGCTGGTCGGGTTTGCTGCTGAACGACTTCTCCAACCTCGACCAGAACCTGGCCCCGCCGCGCAAGGTGTTTGAGTACCTGAGTCAGGCCAAGGCGCTGGAGCGCTGGGAGCTGGAAGTCTTGCCCGAAAAAAGCCAGGCCGGCCGCTACTTCCACTTCTGGGACCAGCTGGAGCGCGTGTACCGCGAGCTGAAGCGCCGCATGCTGGCCCAGCACGTGGCCTACCCCGGCCTGGCCTATCGCCTGGCCGTCGAGAAGCTCGAAAAGCGCCTGCAGGACCCCGCCGCGCCCCGGCCGGCCCAGCACCTGTTTCTGGGTTTGGGCAACCTGTCCAGAGCCGAGGAGCGCCTGATTCAGCTGCTCAGCCGCGAGGGCCGCGCCCGCCTGCGCTTCGACGCCGACCCGTTTTACCTGGAAGAAAACTCCGTGAACCGCGCCGGGCAGTTTCTGCGCCGCTATCTGGATAAAAAGGGCTGGGGCCTGTCCCGCGAGGCCTTCGGCGACGGGACCGAGTACCTGCGCGGGCAGCCCCACCATATTCGCTTCGTGGGCGTGGCCAACGCCAGCATGCAGGGCAAAGTGGCCGGCCAGCTCTTGGCCGAAGCCCGCCAAGCCAATCCCGAGGCTAAAATCGCCGTGGTTTTGCCCGACGAAACCCTGCTCTTGCCCGTGCTGCACGGCCTGCCGCCCGATTCGGTGCCGCACTACAACGTCACGATGGGCCTGAGCTTCCAGAGCACGCCGCTGTTCAACCTCGTCGATTTGCTCTTTGAGGTGCACCTGACCGGCATCCGCGAGGGCTCGGCCGAGTCGGGCTACGGCGTGCCGCGCTACCACCACGGCGCCGTGACCAAACTCATCAGCCACCCGTTTCTGCGCCGCTACCAGGCCTGGCTCAACCAGCAGCCCGGCCAGCCCCAGGACTTGCTCGACCACGTGTGCCGCGAAATCGTGCGCCGCAACGCCGTGCTGCTCAACGCCGAAGATTTGCTGCAATTCGGCCACCGCCACCCGCTCATCGAGGCTCTGTTTGCCACCTGGGACAACTGCGACGACATCATCCGGGCCTGCTACACGCTCATTGATTTGCTGCGCGAGGTCTATCAGCAGCAGCACACCGGCATCGAGGCCGAATATTTATACCTGTTCTACACCCTCGTCAAGCAGCTCGACTCGGCCTTCGACTGCCGCGAGCAGCGCCTGTCGGTGCGCTCGTTCCGCCGTTTTCTGTATGAGCAGATGGCCCGCACCCGCCTGCCCTTTTCCGGCGAGCCGCTGGCCGACATTCAGGTGATGGGCCTGCTCGAAACCCGCGCCCTCGACTTCGACCACGTCATTATCCTGAGCTGCAACGAGAACGTGCTACCGGCACCCAAGCGGCACAGTTCCCTGTTCCCCTACGACGTGCTTACCACCTTCGGGCTGCCCACCTACGCCGACCACGAAGCCGCCACGGCCCACCAGTTCTGGCGCCTGTTGCAGCGCGCCCGGCAGGTGGATCTGCTGCACATTCTGCCCGGCGCCGAAGGTACCCGCACCGGCGAACGAAGCCG
>CAXUEM010000051.1:0-2442 GCA_964249885.1 uncultured Hymenobacter sp.
GTTTGCCCAGGCGCCCAGGTATGGCGGCGCCGTGTGCGAAGACCTGTTTGCCCGCGGCCTGTGTTTGCCCAGCGGCACGGCCATGACCGAGGCCGACCTGCGCCGCGTGGCTGAGGCGCTGGCCGAGGGCCTAAGCTAGCTCCCTAACTTAAGCTCCTGCCACCGCTGGCGGCTTAAACAGCTTGCGCAAAAGCCAGTGCGTGGGCAGGTACACTCCGACGGCCAGCACGGCCATCCAGCCGGCCAGGTACACCGGGCCGGGCAGGCGGGTTTGCGGTTTCGTATCATCAAACCCAGCGGGTTTTCCGGCTTGGTGCCGGCGGGCGGCAGCAGCTTATATGAAACCAGGCACAAGCCCCAGCCCAGGGCCGTCCAGGCGGCCAGGGCCCGGCGGTCGTATCCCAGGCGCCGCACCAGGTACACCAGCAGAAACGGCAGCCAGAAGTGGAAAAACGACAGCCCCCGCAGAAACAGCGAGGTTTTTGGGTTGAGCATGTACGCCGTCACGCCCACCAGTTTCACGCCCACCAATTCGCCCAGAAAATCCAGGCACCAGAGTGTTTGGGGCAGCAGGATGCCCACCGCCGCCATGGAGGCCGGCAGCGGGTGCGCGGTCCAGAGGCTGACCACGGCCAAACCTAGGGCTACATCGCAGAAATACAGAAAGTTGGTGGGCCCGTAGTGGCGGTAGTACACCGGCACCAGCACCACCACAAAGCCCGAAACCAGCAGCCGCAGCGGCGTCGGCACCCGCGAAGTAAGACGAGCGGAAACGACGGGCATGACAGCAGCAGATAAGTATGGTGAGTGCTTCCGCCTCATACGGCGTCGGCGCGGCCGGCGTCCACATTCACAGCTGCCAGCGCGGCCCCTCAACTTTAATGATGATGCTCGGCTTCGGGTGGCGGGGGCGGCAGCTCGGTGGCGGCGCGGTAGAGCAGGGCCGTGGGCACGCGCGGGTAGTGGTGGTGGAGGTGATGAAAGGCAAACGAGGCGGTGATGGGCGTCCAGGCCTGGGCCAGCGCGGCGGCCGTGCGCGCCACTGGGTTGCGCGACGACACGTGGTGCGGAATGTAGGACGCCCAGATGGGCATGGTGGCGCTCATCCCGAAGGCCACGCCCCAGTAGGCCAGCCCTACCAGCGAGCCCGTCAGCCAGTACAGCGCCGCAAATCCGGCCAGCAGCAGCAAGGTCAGCCCGGTTTCGATGAGCTGAATCCGGCGCGTGTGCGGGGCAATGCGCAAGGACTCGCGCCGCAGCATCAGTGTGTGCCAGGGGCCCTGCCACAGCACCCGCCCGAAGCTCCAGGTGGCGGGCGCGCCCTCCGGGTCGGCCTCGGTGAGGCAGCGGCCGTGGTGGCGCAGGTGCGTCACCTGTAGACCGTGGCCACTTTTGAGAATGAGCAGGCCGCTGAGCGTGAGCACCCGCTCGTTGGCCGGTTTGCTGAGGCCCAGGGCGTTGTGCATGGCATCGTGCATCTGCACAAAGGCCGCCAGGCACACCACGGCCGCCAGCGGCAGGGCCAGCCACCACCAGCCGGCCGCGGCCAGCACCCCATACAAGGCCAGCAGCACCCAGGGCCGGGCCAGTTCCACGCGGCGCTGGGCAGGAGTTAGTTGCAAAGAGATACTCATTGGAAAGCTGATTTTTAGGAATGCATGACTTTTCCAGCCTCCGGGCGGCTGACTACCCCCTGCTGGCGCGGCTTTTACTCCCGGCTTTCGTGCCGCAGCGGCAGGGCGTAGGCCGGGATTTGCGCCGGCGCCACGGTGCGCCACGCCGGCTGAAACGAGCCGTGGTAGCCGAACAGCTTGCCGAAGAGCGGGTTGCTGACCTCGACCTGAATGCGGTAGCAACCCGCCTCGTCATCGTACCACTCCTCGACATCCGCCAAACCCGAAAAGAGCATGGGAAACTTGAACCTCAGGTGGCCTTCGTGAAAGCGCTGCTGACCCGAGCGCAGCCGCAGCCCGCCCCGCGGGGTCACGGCCAGCTCTATGTCTACGGCGAGGTGCTGGTGGGTGCCCAGGTAATCGACGATGCAGTTGCGCGCCGGGCTATGAATCATGGTGGCGTCGAAGCAGCGCGTGTGCTTGGGGAAAGTGAAGCGCCGAATCCAGGTCACGGTTTCGCGGCCCAGCGGGTCGCGGTAGGCGTAGTTCTCGATGCGGAACGGCACGTTTTGCCCGGCATCCGGGAACATGATGTGCCGCAGCAGACCGATGCGCAGAAATGGCTGGGTGTAGAACGGTCCGTGCCATACCTTTTCCATGGTGCCCTGGCCGATAAATGCCCGGTTGTCGGCGCTGCTGAACGCCAGCCGCTCCTGGATGCGCGGGTGCAGCTTCTGAAAATCAGGTCCGAGCTGGAGTTGGTAGATGGATGGCATAAGGGGTGCAGATAAGCAAGTAAACCAATAAGTTAGCTGGCAGCCAGCAGCTG
>CAXUEM010000051.1:2452-8073 GCA_964249885.1 uncultured Hymenobacter sp.
CGCGCCCGGGCTTTAAGCAGCTACCCCGGGCTGGCCGGGGGGCGGCCCCGCAGGCGGCTGGCGCAGGCAGCGCGCCGCACTCGGCACCAGCTCTGCGGGCACCAGCAGGGCCACCGCCGCCAGTGCCATCAGGGCCAGATTCAGCGTGAGCGGATTGAACGGCGCCACGAATACGGCCGGCTGGCTGAACAGCGCCCCGGCCCCAAGCACCAGCAAACCCAGCATGTTCAGCCAGTACACCGGCCGCAGGCGCCGGGCCGGCAGCAGCCAGAACAACAGCCCAAACAGAATTTCACCTACTCCCACGGCCGCCGCCACCTGCCGCGCGGCCGCCAGCGTGAAGCCCGCCCCCTGCAGAATGGCCAGCTCGCCGGTATCGGGGTACAGCAGCTTGGGCACCACGCCCTGGTAGAGCCAGATAAAGCCCAGGGTGAAGCGCACCAGCTCCACCAGGCCGGCCAGCCGCCGCGACAAAGCCGGGGCCTGCCCGCGCTCCAGCCACAGCCGCAGACAGTCAAAGCTCCAGGCCGTGGCCCAGCTAATCAGGGGCCGGAACAAAAGCCGGTCAACCCAGCGGCCCGGTGCGCCGTGGCGGGTTTGGTAGTCATACTTGGTGAAAAACCGAATGCCATCGGCCGTGGGCACGTACTTCCAGAACCCGGCACCTTCCCGAATTAGCGACACCCACTCTTCGGACCAAAACTTCAGCACCGAGGTGCGCTCGCCGTTCTTCTCCTTCGTGCCCAGGCTTTCGCCGCGCCCGGCCACGCCCAGCCCAAACCCGATGCGCGTAGCGTACAGAAACTGCTGCGCCGCCGCTTCCGACGGCCGGGGCAGGTACTCAATTTCCGTGAACCGCAGGTCCCATTGCTGGTGCAGCTCGGGCTGCTGGGTATGCGCCCACAGCGCCTCCAGCGGGCAGCGCATCCGGGCTTCAACGTAAATCGGGGTGGTTTTCATTTGCGCTGATGAAGGTAGCCGCCCGCCGCTAATAAACAAGGCGCAAGGGCCAGAAAATCAGCTTCGCAAACCAGCTTTGCTGCGCTACTCCCTGCTGGCGCCGGGCCCGCCGGCCTGGCCAGCCGCTTTAGCTCAGCGCCTGCTCTAAATCGGCCAGCAGCTCGTCGGCGTCTTCCACGCCCACGCTCAGCCGCACCAGCCCCAGGCTGATGCCCAGCTTGGCGCGCTGCGCCTCCGGGAGGGCCCGGTGCGAAGTACTGAGCGGGTGCGAGCACGATGAATCGACGCCCGCCAGCGAGGGCGCAAACGGAAACAGCTGGCTGCGCTGCATAAAGCGGCTCACCACGGCGCGGTCATCGGCCAGGCGCACCGACATCATGCCCCCGAAGCGGCCGCCCCCCTGCTGGCTCGCCAAGGCGTGCTCGGTGTGCGTCGGCAGGCCCGGGTAATATACCTGCTGCACGGCGGGCTGCCGGGTCAGGAAGTCGGCCACGCGCTGGGCGTTGTCGCAGTGCTGCGCCATGCGCAGGCGTAGGGTTTTGAGGCCGCGCGCGGCTAGCCAGGCCTCCATGGGGCTGATGGTGAGGCCCATGTTCACCCCAATCTGGCGCAGGCGGGCGGCCGTGGCCGGCTCGGCGGCCACCCCGACGCCGGCCATCACGTCGGAGTGGCCGGAGAGGTACTTGGTGACGCTGTGCAGGCTCAGGTCGGCGCCCAGGGCCAGCGGCCGGGTGAGCACCGGCGAGGCAAAAGTATTGTCGACTACGAGCTTGATTTCCAAGGAGTGGCAGGCGGCGGCCACGGCGGCCAGGTTGGCGACGCGCAGCAGGGGGTTGCTCATGGTTTCGCAGAGCAGCAGCCGGGTGCGCGGCCGGCAGTGCGGCTTCAGGGTTTCGGCGCGGTGGAAATCAGCGAAAGGCACGTACGTGACCATAATATTCAGCCGGCTCAGCTCCTGATTCAGCAGCGCCGCCGAGCCGCCGTAGATGTCCTCGGCGCAGAGCAGGTGGTCGCCGGCCTCGCAGTACGCCAGCACCGCCGCCAGAATGGCCGCCATGCCCGAGCCCGTGACCACGGCGCCGGCGCCGCCTTCCAGCTGCGTGACTTTGGCGGCCAGTTCGTCGGCGTTGGGGTTGCCGTTGCGCGAGTAGAGGTAGCGGCTGCCCGGCTCGCTGAAATAAGCCTCTACGTCGTCCAGGTCGTCGAATTTAAAAACCGACGTCTGGTAGATGGGCGTGATTTTGGGGTGAATCCGGGGCATGAGGGCGAGGTTGGTGGGAGGCTTCAAAGATACCGCCCCGGCCGCGCCAGCTGGCTCCCGCCGGCCGCGCTGTCAGCCCGCCGGGGGCGTAAGTGGCGAGGCCGCCCCTTTCTGCTTTTTCTGCTGGGCCCTGTTTTCGCGCCGGAACACCTCCATCAGCACCATAAAGTACGACACCAGCAGCGGGCCCACCACCAGCCCGACGAGGCCGAACACGCCCACGCCCACCACCAGCCCGACCAGGGTCACGAGCGGGTGAATGTCGCCCATGTGCTTGGCCAGCACGATGCGCAGCACGTTGTCCACGTTCACAATCACAATCAGCCCCACGAGCAGAATGCCGATGGCCGGCCCGTTCTGGCCCTGCGAGAACTGGTACAGCGCCGCCGGCCCCCAGACCAGCGGTGTGCCCAGCACGGGCAGAAACGCCGCAAAAAACGCCACCACGCCCCAGAACAGCGGGTCGGGCACGCCGAAAATCCAGAGCGTGAGGCCCGTTAAAAATCCTTGCACCACGGCCACCAGCACCTGGCCCAGCACGTTGGCGTTCACGTTGTTTTTCAGGCTCTCGCCCAGCTCCTGCAGGGTTTCGTTGCGAAACGGCAGGTAGCGGTGCAGGCCCAGCATGAAGTAGGTTTCCTGCATGAACATGTAGTACATCGTCAGCAGCATCAGGCCCACAATGACCAGGAAATTGAGCGCGCCGTTGGCCAGCGTGGGCAGCCAGCGGCTCACCTGCCCGGCACCCTGCTGCAGCAGCTGGCGCAGGTTTTGCTGGCCCGTGAACTGGTAGCCCACCAGCCGCTCCAGCCGGTGCACCACGTCCATAATCTGCTCCGGGTTTTGGCTGAACGCCCCGGCCCGGTCAATCAGCAACGAGGTGAGGGCGTAGAAGGGAATGACGAGCACGATGGTCGTGAGCAGCAGCAGGCCAATGGCTACCAGCTGCCGGTTCCAGCGGCGGCGGTGCACCAGGGCCACCCACCACGGCCGAAACACCACAAACAACACCCCCGCCGCCAGAAACGCCGTCAGGTACTCGGCCAGCCCGACCAGCAGCAGCGCGGCCAGGCCCAGCAGCGAGCCCACCAGCAGCAGGTAGCGCTGCCGGGGCGTATAGATGTTCTCGACGGCCGCGTAGGGGTTGAAGGGTTTTTGCATGGGAAGCGCCAGGAGCGGCACAGCTGATGCCAGCCGGCCCGTAACAAAGGAAACCGATTTCAGCCATACCCTTTCCGCCTACGGCAGCGCTTCTGCCTGCCCTGCCGCAGGCGGCGCCGGGAGCCAGCAGGGGGGTCCGGCCAAGAAAAAAGCCTCTCCCGGAAGGAAGAGGCTTTTTCGCGGCTAATGAACAACTGAGCTTAGGCGCCCGCTGACTCGGCCAGCACCACGACGTTGTTGCGCAGCACTTCGACCACGCCGCCGCTAATGCGGAAGGCCTCGCGGCCCGCCGCGCCCGCCACGCTCACTTCGCCGGCCGCCAGGGCCGAGATAAGCGGGGCGTGGTTGTCGAGCACTTCAAACTGCCCGCCCACGCCCGGAAACCGCGCCGACGAGACGTCGCCCGCAAATACTTTCCGGTCCGGGGTGATGATTTCGAGATGCATAATTTTGAGTTAAGAGTGATGAGTTAAAAGTTAAGAGTTGCAAGCTGTAAAAACCAACTCTTAACTCGTCACTCTTAACTCTTAACTTACCTTACTTCGCTTCGGCAATCAGGCGCTCGCCCTTGGTCACGGCGTCGTCGATGGTGCCAACGAGGTTGAAGGCGGCTTCGGGCAGGTGGTCGTGCTTGCCGTCGATGATTTCGTTGAAGCCGCGGATGGTGTCCTTGATGTCAACCAGTACGCCGGCCAGGCCGGTGAACTGCTCGGCCACGAAGAAGGGCTGCGAGAGGAAGCGCTGCACGCGGCGGGCGCGGTTCACGGTCTGCTTGTCTTCCTCGCTCAACTCGTCCATACCCAGGATGGCGATGATGTCCTGCAGTTCCTTGTAGCGCTGCAGAATTTCCTTCACGCGCTGGGCGGTGTTGTAGTGCTCGGCACCCAAGACTTCGGCCGACAGAATGCGCGAGGTCGAGTCCAGCGGGTCCACGGCGGGATAAATGCCCAGCTCGGCGATTTTACGGCTGAGTACCGTTGTCGCGTCCAAGTGAGCGAAGGTGTTAGCCGGGGCCGGGTCGGTCAAGTCGTCAGCCGGCACGTACACGGCCTGCACCGAGGTGATGGAGCCGCGCTTAGTGGAGGTGATGCGCTCCTGCATGGCACCCATTTCGGTGGCCAGCGTGGGCTGGTAACCTACGGCCGACGGCATGCGGCCCAGCAGGGCCGATACTTCGGAGCCGGCCTGGGTGAAGCGGAAAATGTTGTCGATAAAGAACAGGATGTCGCGGCCGGCCCCGGTGCCGTCGCCATCACGGAAGCTCTCAGCAATAGTCAGCCCCGACAGGGCCACGCGGGCGCGGGCTCCGGGCGGCTCGTTCATCTGCCCGAACACCAGGGTGGCCTGCGACTTCTCCATCTCGGCCAGGTCAACCTTGGTCAGGTCCCAGCCGCCGGCTTCCATTGAGTGCTTGAACTCGGCGCCGTAGCGGATGATGTCGGACTCAATGAATTCGCGCAGCAGGTCGTTGCCCTCGCGGGTACGCTCGCCCACGCCGGCAAACACCGACAGACCCGAATAGGCTTTGGCGATGTTGTTAATCAGCTCCTGAATCAGTACGGTTTTACCTACCCCGGCGCCGCCGAACAGACCAATCTTACCACCCTTCACATAAGGTGCCAGCAGGTCAATTACCTTGATGCCGGTGAAGAATACTTCCGACGTGGTAGCCAGGTCCTCGAAGGCGGGGGCGCCGCGGTGAATGCTCAGGCGCGTGTCGCTCTTGGGCTGCTGAATGCCGTCGATGGCCTGGCCGATGACGTTGAACAGACGGCCTTTCACGCCGTCGCCGGTGGGCATGGAAATGGGGGCACCCATGTCGCGCACCTCGGCGCCGCGGGTCAGGCCCTCGGTCGAGTCCATGGCAATGGTGCGGACCCGGTCTTCGCCCAGGTGCTGCTGGCACTCCAACACGACCACCTGGCCATTGTCCTTGGTTACTTCCAGCGCGTCGAGAATGTTGGGCAGCTTTGCGTTTTCACCCGCGAAGCTCACGTCCACGACGGGACCAATGACCTGGGTGATTTTGCCGGTATTTGCCATTATCAGAGAGTTAAGTAAAAAAGTGGAAGCGGTTTCCGGGTGCAAAAGTACGGCGCCGGGCGGGCTTTTGCAAGGCACGAACGAAGTAGGCCAGCAGGGGCCCGCGCACCGGCCGTGCCGTCGAACTGGTTGACTACGGACACCCATAAGAGCGTCATGCTGAACGCAGTGAGGCATCTGGCTCGCATCGTTGAAC
>CAXUEM010000051.1:8083-13341 GCA_964249885.1 uncultured Hymenobacter sp.
ATGCCTCACTGCGTTCAGCATGACGTTCTTTCATTCTTGTTTTAGCCAGCCGGGCCAGATTTTCTCGAAAATTTTTCTACTGAAACCCTTGTCTTGAAATTTTCGGTTCTTACCTTTGCGCTCCCAAACAGCACGAACCGGCTGTTTGGGACTTTGTCCGATGGTGTAACTGGCAACACGCTTGATTTTGATTCAAGAAAGTCCAGGTTCGAGCCCTGGTCGGACAACGACAAAGCTCACGCAATAGCAAAAGGCGCTGGCCTTCTCCGACCTGGGGAAGCCGGCGCCTTTTGCTTTTTACCCTTGCCTCTTCGCCCCTACTCTATGGACCCGCACGTAAAAATCTTTGCCGGCAGCGCCTCGCAGGAGCTTGCTACCAATATTGCCGCCGCCTACGGCCAGCCCCTGGGCGAGCTCACGCTGCAGCGCTTCGCCGACTCCGAAATGGGCCCGAGCTTTGACGAGAGCGTGCGCGGCTGCGAGGTGTTCTTGATTCAGAGCACCTTTCCGCCGGCCGAGCACCTGATGGAGCTCATGTTGATGGTGGACGCGGCCAAGCGCGCCTCGGCCCGCAAGGTCAACATTGTGATGCCCTACTTCGGTTACGCCCGGCAGGACCGCAAGGACAAACCCCGCGTGAGCATCGGCGCCAAAGTCGTGGCCAACATCATTCAGAGCGTGGGCACCGACCGCCTGATGACCTGCGACCTGCACGCGGGCCAGATTCAGGGCTTTTTTGACATTCCCGTCGACCACCTCGACGCCTCCACCGTCACGGCGCCCTACATCAAGTCGCTGAACCTCGACAACCTGATTTTCGCCTCGCCCGACGTGGGCGGCGTGGTGCGCACCCGCGCTTTGGCCAAGCGCTTCGGCGCCGAAATCGTAGTCTGCGACAAGATGCGCCTGCGGGCCAATGAAATTGCGTCCATGCAGGTTATCGGCGACGTGAAGGACATGAACGTGGTGTTCGTGGACGACATGATAGACACGGCCGGCACCATCTGCAAGGCCGCCGAGCTGGTGATGGAGCGCGGGGCCAAGTCGGTACGCGCCGTCATCACGCACCCCCTGCTGAGCGGCCCGGCCCACGAGCGCATCCGCGCCTCGGTGCTCACGGAGCTGATTACCACCGACACCATCCCACTGCGCCAGGAAAATGACAAGATTCACGTTATCTCGCTGGCCGAGCTGTTCGCCCAGGCCATCCGGAATGTGGTGACGCACGAGAGCATCAGCTCGCTGTTTGGGTAGCATCTTGGCTTTGGTAGTGACGCCGGCGGTCACATTCTTTTCATCGGAAGTCTCTGATGAAAGTTAGACTATAGTCTAACTTTGGCCGATGTTAGGCTATAGTCTAACGCCACCTATGCCCGCAGTTCTTACCGGTGATATCATCAGTTCCAGCAAGCTGCCGGCCGCCCAGCGGCAGCAGCAGCTAAATCTGGTGCTTCAGGGCCTATTTAGCACCCTACGCAGCGTGTGGCGGCGCAAAGAGCAGTTACGCGCCGAAAGCGTTCAAGGCGATGCCTTTCAAGTTTATTTACTTGAGCAGCAAGAGGCACTACGGGTTGGGTTACTCATAAAGTGTTTTTGCCTGGCTCAGCACAAGGTGAGTGACTACCGCTTCGATTGTCGGCTTAGCATTGGCATCGGCAGTGTCCGGCTCCTGCATCCGCAAACCCTGGCGCAGTCCGGGGGAACTGCTTTCGACTATTCAGGTCGAGGCCTGAAGGCTATTTCCCGCACTGGCTCCCAAATGTGCTTTTACGCGCAAAAAGCCGTCTGGAATCAGCCCATGAATATGGGCTTGGCATTGGCCGATGAATTAATGAGCCACTGGACTCCCGCGCAAAGTCAGGCCGTACTGTTGAAACTGCAATACCCGACCCAAACGCAGGATTGGCTGGCCGGCCGGGTAGGCATCGGCCGCTCAGCCTACTCTCAGCGCCTGAATCAGGCGGGATGGTCGGCAATTGAGAAAATGCTCGAATATGCCGCTGCGCTCATCAAATAGTAAATATGACCAAAGCCGACCACCTGCTGCTCATTAGTGGTTTTTATGTGCTTTTAAGTTGGCCGGCTAGTTGGTTTGTTGGTCAGCTCATCAAAACGTATCTGCCGCCTTTAACTGCTACGGCCGGCATAAAGCGGGCCGGGCAGCTCATCGGAATTCTGGAGCGATTTATTGTCTTCACCTTCGTGGTGCGTGGGCAGTACGAAGCTATTGGACTGCTGATTGCAGCCAAGTCTATTCTGCGCTTTCGAGACCAGGATGCTCAGTCGCTTACCGAATACGTGCTGGTGGGCACACTGCTGAGCTTATTCATCGCGTTGGCAGCCGGTGAGGCCTGGCGACTTGGTTTTGGGCACTAAAAGCCCTACCTTTGCGGCCCGTTTCGGCAACTTCTGCCGGCGCGGTAACTCATTTCAAACCAATTCTTTTTATGAAAAGCCTCGAGATTGTAGGGTTTAAAAGAGCGAATCTCGGTAAGACGGACGCCAAGGCATTGCGCCTCGACGCCCAGGTACCGTGCGTGTTGTATGGCGGCGAGGAGACGGTGCACTTTTCGGTGCCGGCCATCCTGTTCCGCGAGCTGTTGTACACGCCCGAGGCGCACATCGTCGACCTGAATGTGGAAGGCGCCAAGTACCGCGCCATCGTGCAGGAAGCCCAGTTTCATCCCGTGAATGAAATGCTGCTGCACGTCGATTTCCTGGAGCTGGAAGACGGCAAGGAAGTGAAGATGGACATCCCGGTGAAGTACGTGGGCGTGTCGCCGGGCGTGCTGGCCGGCGGCAAGCTGGTGAGCAAGCTGCGCAAGCTGCGCGTGAAAGCCACCGCCGACAACCTGCCCGACTACGTAGAGGTGAATATTTCCAGCCTGGAACTGGGCAAGTCGGTGAAGGTAGCCTCGGTCGAAACCAAGAACTACACCATCCTGACCAGCGCTCAGGCTCCGATTGCGACCATCGCCATCCCGCGCGCCCTGAAAGGCGAATTGGCCGCTGCCAAATAAAGCGCCCCGCATTTCGTGGACGACGTTTTTTTCTTAAAAAGAAAGCCGCTTCATTTGGAGCGGCTTTCTTTTTAAGCCGGTACTCATCATTTCTAAGTTCTTCGCCTTCTTAGCTGCGTAATTGGTGTGGCAGAGCGCCATTTACAAAATCTGTGAGCTAAAAGAAGGCGAAGCCAAACCCATTAAAATCCGAGCGAATCCGTGGTGTTTTTGATTCTTGGCCTGGGCAATATTGGCCCGGAATACGCCGGTACGCGGCACAACATCGGTTTTATGGTGGCTGATTATCTGGCCGCCAAATACGAGGCGCCGCGCTTTGAAACCGGGCGCCACGCCTTCGTAACTGAAATGCGCCACAAAGGCCACCGCTTTGTGCTGGTGAAGCCGACCACGTACATGAATTTGAGCGGCAAAGCCGCGGCGCATTACTTGAGCAGCCTGAAAATTCCGCCGGAAAACATGCTCGTCGTGACCGATGATTTGGCCCTGCCGTTTGGCAAATTGCGGCTGAAAGGACAGGGCTCGGCCGGCGGGCATAATGGCCTGAAACACATTCAGGAAACGCTGGGCAATGACGTGTATGCCCGCCTGCGCTTCGGCGTCGACGCTAATTTTCCGAAAGGCCGGCAGGTGGACTATGTATTAAATCCGTTTTCGGCCGACGAGCAAATCGAGCTGCCCACGCGCATCGAAAAAGCCGCCGATGCCGTGCTAGCGTTCGGTGCGCTGGGCCTGGAGCGCGCCATGAACGTGGTGAATGTGAAATAGTGCGGGGCGTGTGGTGCCACTATCGTCCGAACGATACCCCCTGCTGGCTCAGCGAGAGTGGTGGGCCCCCCCCAAAAATAATTTGTGGGGGGGGGGCCCCCAATCGGCCGGGCTAGGGCGTCTCGCTTCGAGCTTCGCTCGGCGCGTGCGCCACGGCGCTACCAGAGTACGCCTTTAACAGGAGAGAGCGGCTCCGGCGCCTCGTCGCCGATCGCCTCCAGCAGGTCGATCTCGATCGTCCGGCACATCGCGCTCATCGGCACGTCGTGGACCGTGTCGGCGAACGGGTCGACCAGGTCGTCGCCGATCTGGAGCACCGCCAGGAACATCAGCCCCGCGATCGTCGACCCCACCGGCGTCGCGATCCCCAGCGTCTCCACCAGCCCGATCGGCAGCAGGATGCAGAAGACGCGCGTGAACAGCTGGGGAAAGAATCGGTATTGGTTGGGCAGCGGCGTGTTCTTCAGCCGCTCCATGCCGCCTTGCGCGTTGGCGATGTCGACCAGCACGCCCTCCATCGACGCCTGCTGGACCGTGTCGATCCACCCCGCCTTGCGCGCGTCCTCGATCCGCCGGGACGTGCCGTCGAGCAGCCCGTTGGGGACGTTGCTCCGCTTCAACGCGGGCTCCGCCTCGCCGCGCGACAGAAAGCGCAGGAGCTCGCCCTCGCGGAAATCGGGGTGGCGGCGCAGCTGGCACCTGAGCGCGTTGACGTAGGCGACCTGTCGCAGCACGATCGACCGCTTCAGGTCGCGCGCCTCCGGGTCGGGCAAGAAGTTCCTGGTCTGGCGCGCCAGGCTGCGCGACGCGTTGATCATCGCGCCCCACAGCGTCCGCCCCTCCCACCAACGCTGGTAGGCCGAACTGTCGCGGAACCCCAGGAACAAGGCCAGCGCGGTGCCGAACAGAGTCAGCGGCAGCTCGGGCGCCTTAAAGGGCGACACGATGTAGAAGCCCGTGACCAGGCAGTCCCACACGAACAGCACGGTGAGCGGCCGCCACACGTCCGCGACGATCTTCGTGAGTCGCGGCCTTGAATCTACGATCATGCCCGGCCCAACGGCCGCGCCGCCGTTTGGATGCGCTCAGCCCACCAGCGCCCGGTCGCGCAGGCCGCGCCAGACCCGCACCGCCTGCACCGTTTCGCCCACGTCGTGGACGCGCAGCAGCTGCGCCCCCGCCTGCGCGCCCAGCAGCGCCAGCGCGACCGAGCCGCCTAGCCGCGCCTCGACCGGCGCCTCGTTCGACAGCGCCCCGATCAGCCGCTTGCGGCTCGCCCCCAGCATCACCGGGCATCCCAGGCCGTGGAACATCGCCAGGCCGTTCAGCAGCGCGAGATTGTCGGCGAGCGTTTTGCCGAAGCCGATGCCCGGATCGACGATGATCCGGCCCCGGTCGACGCCCCCCGCCGCCACGGCCGCGACCCGCGCCTCCAGCCAGTCGAACACGTCGGTGGGCACGTCGCGGTAC
>CAXUEM010000052.1:0-8259 GCA_964249885.1 uncultured Hymenobacter sp.
ACCCAGGCCCGGCGAGCCTACGTGGTAGGCCGAAGCGACGGCGAACGGCGGCAACAATCGTTTGCGCTTACCTTTGCGCTCCATTCCCCCCCCACCCGTTTTTGCTACCCCTTCTCCTTTTTGCCCGACGGTATGCAAATCAAGGAAGTTGTCATTATCTCGGCGGTGCGCACGCCCATCGGCTCGTTTGGCGGCGCGCTGGCCTCGCTTTCGGCCACGGAACTGGGCGGTATTGCCCTGAAAGGCGCCCTGGACAAGGCCGGCGTGGCCGGTTCGGAAGTCGAGCAGGTGATTATGGGCAACGTGATTTCGGCCAACCTGGGCCAGGCCCCGGCCCGGCAGGCTGCCAAGAAAGCCGGCCTGCCCGATACCGTGGAGTGCACGACCGTCAACAAAGTGTGCGCCTCGGGCTCTAAGGCCATCATGTTTGCGGCGCAGGCCATCATGCTCGGGCAGTCCGAGGTGGTGCTGGCTGGCGGCATGGAAAGCATGTCGAACGTGCCCTACTACCTCGACAAGGCCCGTTTCGGCGCCAAGTACGGCCACGGGCAGATGATAGACGGCCTGGTGCGCGACGGCCTCTGGGACCCCTACCACGACTACGCCATGGGCAACGCGGCCGAAAACACGGCCAAGGAAATGGGCTTCACCCGCGAGCAGCAGGACGCCTTTGCCATTGAGAGCTACACGCGCAGCGCCAAGGCCGCCAAGGACGGCAAGAAAAAAGACGAAATTGTGCCCGTGACCATCGAGGTGCGCGGCAAAACCACGGTTATCGAAGACGACGAGGAATACCTGAAGGTAGACTTCGCCAAGGTGCCCGGCCTCAAGCCGGCCTTCATCAAGGAAAACGGCACCGTGACGGCTGCCAACGCCTCGACCCTGAACGACGGCGCCGCCGCCGTGCTGCTCATGAGCCGCGAGAAAGCCGAGCAGCTGGGCCTGAAGCCCATCGGCCGCATTCTGGGCTTCGCCGATGCCGAGCAGGCACCGGAGTGGTTCACGACTTCGCCTTCGCTGGCCATTTCCAAGGCCCTGAAGCACGCCGGCGTGGCCGCCTCGGACGTGGATTTTTACGAAATCAACGAGGCGTTTTCGGTGGTTTCGCTGGCCAACAACCAGCTGCTGAACCTGGAAGGCAGCAAGGTGAACGTGTACGGCGGTGCCGTGAGCCTGGGCCACCCGCTCGGCGCCTCGGGCGCCCGCATCGTGACCACGCTGCTGAACGTGCTCAAGCAGGAAGGCGGCAAAATCGGCGTTACCGGCATCTGCAACGGCGGCGGCGGGGCCAGCTCCATCGTGCTGGAGGCGCTGTAGGTTTTGCTGTAGTTTTTTTAACGCAGCATTTGGCTTGCGCCGTCCTTCGGTTCGCAAGGCGAAATCAGTCCCGCGAAGTTGGCTCCAGCCCGCTTCGCGGGACTTTGCGTTAGGCCAGCTCGCACTCAAAGGGTTAGCTGCATGAACACCCAGTACTGGCGCAGGGGCTCGGGCACCTCGCTCTCGGGGTACATCGCGACCTTCTCAAAACCCATCTCGCGGTAGAGGGCGTGCGCGCCGGCCCACGACCTGGGGCTCTCCAGCAGGAGCTGCGCGTAACCCATTTCGCGGGCCTGCGCGATAGCCGTCTCAAACAAGGTCCGGGCGATGCCGAGCCGGCGGAAATCGTCGCGCACGTACATGCGCCGGATTTGGCCGACGGCGGGCCGCAGTTGGGTCAGGAAAATCATGCCGGCCAGCGCGCACTCTTTTCGGCCAGAAACAGGCCGCCGGTGGGCGGAAAATAGATATTCAGATTGGCGATGTCGCCGGCAATCATTTTCTCAATGTCCAGCGCAATCTGAAATTCCGTGTGCAGCTGGTGATTCACCCAAGTGAAGTATTCCGACTCCAGTTCCCGAATCTGCTGTTCTTGCGTGCGGTCAGTAATCCGTTTAATCTGAAGCATTCGTTGTTTGCCGCCCGAGGAGTTGCGCCGTGCCGGCCACGAATGTATTGTAGGCAATCCGAAACGGTTGGCGCAGCCAACCCGAAAAGGCCAGGCGCCGCAGTTCGAAGCCGCGCAGCAGTGCCTACCGCCCTACCCGCACGATTCGCTTGAAGTCCGCGTTATTGCGGCCATGAAAAAACTGCTGTTTGTCGTAACGCTGCTGGTGCCGCTGCTCAGCCACGGCCAGAAGCTCAAGCGCTTCACCACCTACTTCGACTCGACCCGCACCCACAAGCGGGAAATTTTCGGCGCCCGCGTGGGCGCCGACACCGTGATGCACGGCCCGTACAAGCGGTTTTTTCGCTCCGGCAAGCTCGAAGCCCAAACCCGCTACACCGAGGGCAAGCGCGATTCGGCCTACGTCGAGTTTCACCCCAGCGGCGGGCGCAAGCTGGAGGCCACCTACCGCGACGGCATCCGGCAGGGCCCGTTCAAGACCTACTATAACGACGGCCGGCTGGCTCAGGAGGGCGGCTTCGAGGACGACCAGCCCAGTGGCCCCCTCACCTACTACCATCCCGACGGCAGCATCAAGCTGCAAACCACCCTCGTCAAGGGCCAGCCCAACGGCGCGGTGAAGGCCCTCTATCCCAACGGCAAAACCCAGGCGGAAATCTCCTACGAGCAGGGCCAGCCCAGCGGCGCGGTAAAGTTTTACTACCCCGGCGGTCAACTCCAGAGCGAGGGCACCCTGAAAAAGGGCCTGCTGGCCGGTCCCTACAAGACGTATTTTGAGAACGGCCAGCTGGAAAACGAAGTGCTGGCCGACGCCTCCGGCCGCGGCCGCTACCGCAGCTACTACCCCAGCGGCAAGCTGCATACCGAGGGCACCTACGCCCCGGCGCCGCTGGCGCAGCGCGAGGTGAAAAACCCGCTCGGCGACGACCTGACCAAGCGCGTGGCCCCGCCCATCGGCACGGCCAACCTGGACGGGCCGGCCACATCTTACTACGAAAGCGGCAAAATCAAGTCGAAAACCACCTACCGCAACGGCGTGCCGGTGGGCCACGCCGAAACCCTGTTTGAGAACGGGCAGCTGGCCGAGGAAATTGACTACTCCAACGGCGGGCGCGACCGCAAAATCACGACTTATTTCGCCGAGGGCGGGCGGCAGCAGGAAAAGCAGTATAAAAACAACCGCCCGGCCGGCACCTGGAAAACCTACTTTCCCGGCGGCAAGCAGGTGCAGGCCGAGGAGCCTTACCAGAACGGCCGCCTGAATGGCCCGCGCCTGACGTACTATGAGAACGGCCAGCTCCAGAGCCGGCAGCCCTACGTGAGCGGCCTCGTCATCGGGCTGCGCCAGGAATATTACCCCTCGGGCAAGCTGCGGGCCGAGTCGACCTACGCCCACGGCCAACTCTCGGGCCCCTACCGTGAGCTGCGTGAGGACGGCACCCTGACCCTAACCGGCGCCTACCGCACCGGCAAGCAAACCGGCGACTGGGCTTATTTCAAAGCGGACGGCACCACGCCCGAGCGCAGTGTGACTTACCGCAACGGCCAGGTCTACGACCCGCGCGCCCGGCCCAAGCCCGTGAGCAAGCCCCGGCCGGCGCTGCCCAAACGCAAGTAGCCAACCCTATTTCTCCCATTGAAAAAAGCCTTCCGCTGCCCGCGGAAGGCTTTTTTTCTGAATATTTGCCGGATACCAGCAAGCCAGGTTAATTCAGACCTCAACCGCAAGTGCGTGCGCGCCGAGGAAACCATCCGGTCCGACCGCCGCAGGATGTCCGACCGGTTGAAGGGTGCGCCAGCAGGGGGTATCAACCAAAGCTGTCTGACCAGGCCGTTGTCCGCTGCGGGCTTGCTGAAAGCGTGGCGGCTATAATCACCTACCCATCTTTAACCCGCGCCAGCGTGGCTGATAAAGCTGGCTGAAACTGTGAGTAAAAAATTGAGAAGCGCAGGCAACCTGGGCGCGAACGGCTCCATCTAGGGATTACGGGGCCAGTAAGATGCCGCCATCTGAGCTGTCGTGATTGGCGGACAGTTAAAATCCGAAAATTTATTGATGCTGATTATCAGCAGGTAACACGATATTTTAGGAATATTTGGTACTATCTTGCACGCAGTACCTTGTTTCACAAAGTACCTGCTTCTACCTTTGTTACGTTCATTACATAGTACCCGCCGAAAGTTGGTACTAAATTACTGGGGCTAACGCCCCGGTGAGCACCAGCGGAACCGCGGCCGCCGGCGCCACCAGCAATTTTTCCTTTCCCAGTTTCACTCCCTGCACTATGAAACGCTCCGCTTTCGCTGCCGCTGTTTTCGCCGCTTTGTTTCCTGCCACCCTGCTGCTGACGCCTGGCACCGTCCTGGCGCAGACTGGTACGCCCCACCGGCCCGCCGCTACGCCCGGCACTGCCGCCCTCACGGGCACCCTGCTGGACGGGGCCACCGGCCAGCCTCTGCCCTTTGCCGATGTGCTGCTGCTGCGTGCCGCCGACTCCACGTTTGTCTCGCACAGCCAGACCACCCTGGAAGGCCAGTTTGCGGTGCCGGCACCCGCCGCGGCCGGCCGCTACATCCTGCGCACGCTGGCGCTGGGCTACGAACCCCAGCGCCGGGTGCTGCAGCTGGAAGCCGGGGCGCCGGCCCTGGCGCTGGGCGCGCTGCGCCTCAGGCCCGCGGCCGCCAAGCAGCTGGGCGAGGTACTGGTGACCGGCGAGAAAGCGGCCGTGGTCGAGGACCTGGGCAAGCGCGTGATTAACGTGGAGAAAGACCTAGGCAGCGTGGGCGGCACGGCGGCCAACGTGCTGCAGAACGTGCCCTCGGTGACGGTAGACGCCGACGGCACGGTAAGCATGCGTGGCTCCTCGAACCTGACTATTCTCATCGACGGCAAGCCCGCCGGCGTGGGCAACGGCGGGGCGGGCGGCGGCCAGCGGCTCGACCAAATTCCGGCCTCGCGCATTGCCCAGGTCGAGGTCATTACCAACCCCTCGGCCAAGTACGACGCCTCGGGTGGCGGCGGGGTTATCAACCTCATTACCAAGAAGCAAACCAAGGCCGGCACCAACGGTACTGCCGCCCTCAACCTGGGCTCCCGCAACAAGTATAGCGGCAACCTGAGCCTGAATCGCAAGGTAGGCAAGGCCACCTGGCAGGCCAGCTACGACGGTCGCGACGTGCGCTTCGGCAGCCGCACCGAGGCCAGCCAGACGGCCCGGCTGCGCACCGAGCCCCGGGGCGGCGAGCCGGGCTTCACCAGTACGGTGCAAACCACCCAGAACGGCACCGGCAGCGAGGTGCACCGCAACCACTCCCTGCGCCTGGGCGTGGAGCTGGAGCTGCCCAAAGAACAAACCCTGAGCTTCGGCATCCAGCCCGGCACGGAGCGCAACATCGAGCGCGAAGACCAGTGGCTGACCCAGCAGACCGACAACGGCCCCGTGCAGCGCGTGCGCGGACTGCAGGAGCTGGACGTGGACGTGAAGATGCTGCAGTACAACGGCTCTTACCGCCGCACCTGGGCCGCCCACAAGGGCCGGGAGCTGAGCGCCAACTTCGGCGGCGCCGCCCTGGAAGCCAACGTGCCGGTGGTGCAGCGCCAGCTGACCGAGGCCGGCGGCCTGGCCGCCCCCGCCACCCGGCAGCTGCTGGGCGCCCAGGTGGGCGTGCAGTTTGCGCAAATAGACTACACCCACCCCCTGCTGGACGGCAAGGGCCGCCTGGAAATGGGCCTGAAAGTGCAGCGCGACGCCAATTCCGGCCAGAATGAGTTCGGCCAGGCCGCCAGCGAAAGCCGGCCCGACGATTTCAGCGCCGACCCGAGCCGCTCGATGACCTACACCTTTGAGCAGCTGGTGCCGGCCGCCTACGTGACCTTGCAGCGCCCGCTGGGCCAGGGCTGGAGCGCCCAGGGCGGGCTGCGCAGTGAATACACCCTGCTGGACGGCGCCATCGTGGGCGGGGCCGGCATCACGCAGCGCGGCAGCCTCCAGCGCGACTACCTGAGCTTCTTCCCCTCGGCTACCCTGAGCCGGGAGCTGGGCAAGGAGCCGGGCCAGAACCGGGTTCAGCTCAGCTACGCCCGCCGCCTGAACCGGCCCGGCTTCATGCAGCAGCTGCCGCTGGACATCTACCAGGACCCGCGCTCCTACCGCCGCGGCAACCCGCGCCTCAACGCCGAGTTCAGCCACAACCTGGAGCTGGGTCAGCAGCTGAGCCTGGGCCAGGCCACGCTCACCAGCACCGTGTTTGCCCGCATCACCACCGGCTCCATCCAGCGCCTGCGCGCCGTGGACACCGTAGCCACCCGGCTGGCCGGCCCCAACGCCGGCCTGGTAACGGCCGAAACCTTCCTCAACGCCGGCCGCATCACCAACCTGGGCGCCGAATTCAGCCTCAACCAGCCCCTGGCCAAGTGGTGGCGCCTGAACGCCAGCACCGCCCTCTACCGCGCCCAGATTGCCTCTAACAACCTCGGCAATACCCGCCGGGCCCTGGTGGGCACGCTGCGCCTGACCAACAACTTCACCCTGCGCCCCACCCTGGACGTGCAAGTAAGCGGCAACCTGCGCTCGGCCTCGCTCACGGCCCAGGGCCGGCAGCTGGGCCGGGGCCAAATGGACATTGCCCTGCGCCAGCGCCTGTTCTCGGACCGCGCCGCCCTGACGCTGCGCGTGTCGGATGTGCTGAACACGCTGGAATTCCGCAACGAAATCCAGACTGAGGCACTCAGCAGCTACCGCTTTAATAAAGACGAAACCCGCGTGGGCTGGCTGGGCTTCACCTGGTACATCGGCGCCAGCAAGGCCAAGCCCGGCCGCATCGAGGCCGGCCCGCAGGGCGGCGGCGGCTTCGGCGGCTAGTTTGGCAGTGAGCAGTGAACAGTGAAAAAGCCGGTCATGCTGAGCGCAGCGGAGCGAACTCGAAGCATCTCTACCGCTCACTAATTCAATTACTATCGACCGAAAACAACTTGCGCGGTAGAGATGCTTCGGCTCCGCCTTCGCTCAGCATGACGTTCTCCTAAAGTTTTGCCTGCTAACCTTGTAATGAATTATCAGACCTAGCTATAAGTAGTTGGTCTTCTACTCTCACCTTTTTTCTGCCTCTTTTTCATGCTGCTCCGCTCTTCTTCCGTGCTCGTGGCCCTGCTGGCGCTGACCTCGCTCACCATCCAGGCCCAGCAGCTCAACACCGCCAAGCTCGACAGCCTGCTGAATGGCCTGGCGGCCAACAACAAGATGATGGGCAGCCTGGCCTTGTCGCGCGACGGGCAGGTGGTTTACAGCCGGGCCTTTGGCGCCGCTCAGCTCGACGGCGCGGCCAAAACCCCGGCCACCACGGCCACGCGCTACCGGGTGGGCTCGGTGTCCAAGGTGTTCACGGCCACGATGATAATGCAGCTCATCGACGAGGGTAAGCTGACCCTGGCCACGCCGCTGGCCACGTTTTTTCCGCAGCTGCCCAACGCCCCGCGCATCACCATCGACCACCTGCTGAGCCACCACAGCGGCCTGCACAACTTCACCAACGA
Source organism: uncultured Hymenobacter sp. (assembly GCA_964249885.1). Classification (GTDB taxonomy): domain Bacteria; phylum Bacteroidota; class Bacteroidia; order Cytophagales; family Hymenobacteraceae; genus Hymenobacter. The sequence goes on from CAXUEM010000052.1 coordinate 7,479, forward strand.
CGCCGCCTACCCCGGCTACATGAGCCAGCCCCAGACCCAGGCGCAGCTGCTGACCATCATGAGCCAGCCCAAGCCCGACTTCGAGCCCGGCGCCCGCGCCGAGTACAGCAACACGAACTACGTGCTGCTGGGCTACATCGTGGAGAAGCTCACCAAGCAGCCCTACGCCCAGGCCCTGCAAAAGCGCATTGCGGCCAAGGCCGGCCTGAAAAACACTTACATCGGCGGCAAAATCAACCTTAAAAAGCAGGAAGCCAGTTCCTACGAGGCCGGCACCCCCGGCTGGAAGCCGGCCACCGAAACCGACATGAGCATTCCCGGCGGCGCGGGCGCCATCGTCTCGACGCCCACCGACCTCGTGCGCTTTCAGGAGGCGCTGCACGGCGGCCGGCTCGTGTCGGCGGGCAGCCTGGAGAAGATGAAAACCCTGCAGGACGGCATCGGCCGGGGCCTGTTCAAGGGTGCGCTGGGCGGGCGCGAGAGCTACGGGCACGGCGGCGCCATCGACGGCTTCCGCGCCAACGTGGGCTACTTTCCCCAGGAAAAGCTGGCCCTGGCCCTGACGGCCAACGCCCAGAGCTACTCGCTCAACGATGCCCTGCTGGGCGCGCTGAGCATCTACTTCAACCAGCCCTACAAAATCCCCAACTTCCAGGCCACCGGCTTCCAGCCCGCCGCCGCCGACCTGGACCGCTACGCAGGCAGCTACGCCAGCGCCCAGATCCCGCTCAAGGTCACGGTTTACCGCGTCCGCAGCGGTTTGCAGGCCCAGGCCACCGTG
>CAXUEM010000052.1:8269-13256 GCA_964249885.1 uncultured Hymenobacter sp.
GCCGCCGTTTCCGCTGGAGGCCGTCAGTCAGGGCGTTTTTAAGTTCGACCAGGCCGCCATTCGGATGGAGTTTGCGACCGGCAAGCCGGAATTCACGCTCCAGCAGGGAGGCAGCAGCTATTTGTTTGTGAAAGAGTAAGCCGCCAGCATGGCGGCCCCGCGCGGGGGCGGCCCGACCAGGAGGATGGAAGCTGCCAGCACGCAGGTGAATAGGAAAACCAGCGGGCCGGCTGCTTTGCAGCGGGAGCAGCTGGCCCGTCAGCAAGCAGCCTCCGTCCTCCTTTCGGCGCCGCTCAAAAGCCTCTCCCGACCGGGAGAGGCTTTTTACGTTCTGGCGCTCGGCGCCGGTTTGCTTTCTTTACGTTCACCGCCGCCAAAACCATGCAGCAATTGCTTCGCGAACATCTGGAAAAAATAGTGCCGCTCCGCGACGAGGAATTTGCCCTGGCCCTGGCGCATTTCACGCTGAAGCGCTATAAAAAGCACCAGTTTCTGATTCAGCCGGGCGAGGCCGTGCCGTTTGCTTATTTCGTAGTGGCAGGGCTGCTCAAGCTGGTGTATACCGATGCGGCGGGCAAGGCGCACATTCTGGCCTTCGCGCCCGAGGACTGGTGGGAAAGCGACTTTCAGGCCTACCACACCCAAACGCCCGCCACCCTGTCGCTGGAGTGCCTGGAGGATACGACCGTGTACTGCCTCTCGCTGGCCAACTACCACCGCCTGCGCGAATGCCTGCCCCAGCTGGAGCGCTTCTTCCTGCACAAGGCCACGCTTGGGGCCATGGCTGCCCAGCAGCGCCTGCTCTCACTGCTCACTACCAACGCCCAGGAGCGCTACGAGCAGCTGCTCGAAAAGCAGCCGGCCCTGGCCCGGCGCATTTCCAAGACCCTGCTGGCCTCCTACCTGGGCGTGTCGCGCGAGACGCTGAGCCGGTTTTCGGCCGGCAAATAGTGCGCTGCCGCACACCAAAATCGTGCGCTAGCTCACGGCGAAGCGGCGGCTGAGGCCCGGAATTTTGCAGCGCCAATTTCCCCGGCCGCCTGATGGTCAGGCCCGGCCTTGGCGCTCTTTAATTTCTTCGCAAACCATATGGAAAAGCGCATCATCAACCCCTGGCAGTGGCAGGACCAGCGCAGCTACGCCCAGGCCGTGGACGTGCAGCACGCCACCGGCACCCTCTACTGCTCCGGGCAAACGGCCATCGACGCGGCCGGCAACTCCAGCACCGCCGACATGCGCACCCAGCTGCTGCTGACGCTGGAAAACCTGGAGCAGGTGGTCGTCGCGGCCGGCTACGAGCTACGCAACATCGTGCGCCTCAACATTTACACCACTTCCACTGCCGAGCTGTGGCCCTGCTTTGATGTGCTGCAGGCTTGGGTGGCCCGCCACGGCATGCAGCAGGCCACCACCCTGCTGGAAGTCAAAAGCCTGTTCGAAACCCTGACCGTGGAGCTGGAAGCCACGGTGGTGAAGTAGCGCGGTGCAACAGGCCGGGCGGCCACCAGGCGGCCGGTGAAAGGTAGCGGCCGAATACCGGCCGCTACCTTTGCGGCATTATGCAGAAACCCAGTATTCCGAAAGGCACCCGCGACTTCGGCCCGGCGCAGGTGGCGCGGCGCCGCTTTATTCTCGACACGATTCGGCGCACGTTTGAGCGCTACGGCTACGCCCCGCTGGAAACGCCCACCATGGAAAACCTGAGCGTGCTCACCGGCAAGTACGGCGACGAGGGCGACCAGCTCCTGTTTAAAATCCTGAACTCCGGCGACTTCGCCAAAGAAGTAACCGCCGACGACCTGGCCGAGGGCAGCCGGAAAATCCTGCCCAAAGTCGCCGAAAAAGGCCTGCGCTACGACCTCACCGTGCCCTTCGCCCGCTACGTGGCCATGAACCGCGGCACGCTCACCTTCCCCTTCCGCCGCTACCAGATGCAGCCCGTTTGGCGCGCCGACCGCCCCCAGCGCGGCCGCTACCGCGAATTCATGCAATGCGACGCCGACGTAGTAGGCACTGATTCGCTACTCTGCGAGGCCGAGATTGTGCTGATGATAAGCGAGGTGCTGCCCGCGCTGGGGCTGACGGACTATACGATTAAGATTAACCACCGCGGGGTACTGCGTGGCATTTATGATGCGTTAGGCGGTGTTGGTAGTGAAGTAGACTTATTAATAACAATTGATAAGCTCGATAAAATTGGTCCACAGGCAATGCGGGCAGAACTGCTAGGCAAAGGTTATTCAGAAGATGCTCTTCAAAATTTAGGAGCTTACCTTAGAATAACAGGTGGTACAACGAAACTAATTGGCCCTTTTAGACAAGTACTCGGCGCTGCTGGCAGTCAGCTCAATGCTTTATTAATTCAAAACTCAAAAGCGCTGAGGGAACTTGAAGATGTATACGACTTCCTGACGGCCTCCGGTTTCAGCCAATTCGACCGCCTCGAATTCGACCCCACCCTAGCCCGCGGCCTGAGCTACTACACGGGCTGCATCTTCGAGGTAAAAATTAACAATGTGCAGATGGGCAGCGTGAGCGGCGGCGGGCGCTACGACAACCTCACGGGCTCGTTCGGCCTGCCGGGCGTGTCGGGCGTGGGTTTCTCCTTCGGCGTCGACCGGCTCTACGACTGCCTGGAGGCGCTGGACTTGTTCCCGGCTTTCGGCGAGACGCCCACGCGGGTGCTGCTCACGCACTTCGACGCGGCCAGCGGCCAGAAGGCCCTGCCCCTGCTGGCTGAGCTGCGGGCGGCGGGCATTGCCACGGAGCTGTACCCGGACGTGAAAAAGCTGGGCGTGCAGTTTAAGTATGCCGATGCCAAGCAGATTCCCTACGTGCTGCTGCTGGGGCCCGAGGAGCTGGCCGCCAGCGTGGTGAAGCTGAAAATCATGGCCTCGGGCGAGGAGCGGGTGGTGGCGCGCGCGGCAGTGGCGGCAGAAATCCAGGCCCTGCTGGCGTAGGCTTTGTTCTGCGCCGTCGGCGGCGAAGGTCACTAAAACTGCTGAAAGCCCCGACCTTTGCCGGCCCTATGCTTTCCCCTTCCCATCCCCTCACCCTGGCCGAGCTGGCCGCCACGCTGCAAAGCCGCGCGCCCCTGCACCTGAGCGCCGAGACCGAGGCTAAAATCCGGGCCTGCCACGCCTACCTGCACCAGCGCCTCGACAACCAGCCCGACCAGCCCATCTACGGCATCAACACCGGCTTCGGCGCCCTGCACAACGTTCCCATCCCCCTCGCCGACCGCCAGCAGCTGCAAGTCAACCTGCTGATGTCGCACGCCTGCGGCACCGGCGCCGAAGCACCCGCCGAGCTGGTGCGCCTGATGCTACTCTTGAAAGTGCAAAGCCTGAGCTACGGCCACAGCGGCGTGCAGCTGGCCACCGTGCAGCGCCTGCTGGCTATGTACAACCGCGAAATGTACCCCGTGGTGTACGAGCAGGGCTCCTTGGGCGCCTCCGGCGACCTCGCCCCGCTGGCTCACCTCTGCCTCCCCCTGCTGGGTTTGGGCGAAGTGAACTACCAGGGCTACCGCCTCGCCGCCACCGATGCCCTGAGCCTGTTCAGCTGGGAGCCGCTGACTTTGCAAGCCAAGGAAGGCCTGGCTTTGCTCAACGGCACCCAGTTCATGCTGGCCTACGCCGTGGAAGCTACTTTGCGCGCCGGGCGCCTCTGCCGGGCCGCCGATGTCATCGGGGCCCTGTCGGTGGAGGCGTTCAGCGCCCGGACGGAGCCGTTCGACGAGCGCCTGCACCGCCTGCGCCCCCACGCCGGGCAGGTAGAGGTAGCCCGGCGCCTGCGCACCCTGCTGGCCGGCTCGGAGCTGCAAACCCAGCCCCGGCCCGCCGTGCAGGACCCCTACTCGTTCCGCTGCCAGCCCCAGGTGCACGGCGCTTCGCGCGATGCCCTGGCCTACGTGCAGCAAACCGTGGAAACCGAGCTGAACTCCGTCACCGACAACCCCAACATCTTCCCCGCTGACGACCTGATACTCAGCGGCGGCAATTTCCACGGCCAGCCGCTGGCGCTGGCCCTCGACCACCTGGCCCTGGCCGTGGCCGAGCTGGGCAGCATCTCGGAGCGGCGCACCTACCAGCTGATTTCGGGCCAGCGCGGGCTGCCGCCCTTCCTGGCCGCCGAGCCGGGCCTGAACTCGGGCCTGATGATACCGCAGTACACGGCCGCCGGCTTGGTGAGCCAGAACAAGCAGTTCTGCACGCCGGCTTCGGTGGACTCGATTGTGAGCAGCAACGGGCAGGAAGACCACGTAAGCATGGGCGCCAACGCCGCCACCAAGGCCCGCCGCGTAGTTGAAAACGCCGAGCAGATTCTGGGCATCGAACTGCTGACGGCCGCCCAGGCGTTAGGCTTCCGCCGGCCCAGCCGCAGCTCCGAGGCACTGGAAACGGTGCTCGCGGCGTTTGGCGAAAAGGTGAGCTTTAACACGCAAGACCGGGTGCTCTACCCGGATTTGCAAGCCGCCGCCCGGTTTGTGCGCGCGTATGAGTGGCTATAATAATTTCTCGCAGGGCACCGCGGGGTTGGCCGTCGGAGTTCGCAGGGCTTATCCATACAACCTTGCGGAACCCTGCGCCCCACCCCGCGGTACCCTGCGAGAAATACCGTTGAAAAATATGCGAGCTTGGTTCCTGGTTCTTTTGGTAATCTTAACCAGCCATCTGGCCGCCAGGGCGCAGTGCGCCACCGACCCGCAGCTGCCCCTGCCCTTCCGCGCCTTTGATGTAGAAACCGGCCAGGAAGTGCAGGCTTTCTGCGTGGGCCGGCCGGTACGCTTCGAGCTGGCGCCGGGGCGGGTGGTGAACCCGAGCATTCCCACGTTTTTCGTGGCCCAGCCGGGGGTCAATGCCCTGCCGCCGGGCTGCAACTTCAACCTGCCCGGCCAGCCCAGCAACCGCTACACGCCCACCCAGGCCGGCCCGGTCACCATCTCCGAAAACTCGAACGTGGGCAGCGGCCCCACGGCCAAGTC
>CAXUEM010000053.1:0-13205 GCA_964249885.1 uncultured Hymenobacter sp.
GGTCAGCTCGGTTTCAAAAGACAAGGGAAGCGGCACGGCAAACGAACAGGCGGGCAAGGTGGCAGGAAAGCAGCAGATACGCATAACCGCCGCCGCGTTGGTTCGTTAGCAAATAACGGGCGGTTACCGAGCCGCTCCCGACCCCCTGCTGGCCAAGAAAAAACCACTCTTTCCCATTCCTTTCTCCGTTTTATGATAACTCCTAACAACTACGGCCGCCTGCAGGGCAAGGTGGCCATCGTGACCGGCGGCGGCGCCGGCATCGGCGAGGCTATTTGCAAAAAGTTTGCGCTGGAAGGCGCCGCCGTGGTGGTAGCCGGCTTCGGCGAAGACCCGGTGCGGGCCGTAGCCGCCGAAATTACGGCTGCCGGCGGCCGCGCCCTGGCTTTCACCGGCGACCTGAGCAGCCAAGAAGTGGCCGAGGCCTGCGTCAAGCAAACCTTGGCCGAATTCGGCCAGCTCGATGTGCTGGTCAACAATGCGGGCGTGTTTCCGGAAACTGCCGAGCTGGACCAGTACCCGGTGGCCGCCTTCGAGTACATGATAAAGCACAACATCTACACCGCCTTCCACATGAGCCGGGCGGCGCTGCCCCACCTGCAGAAGACGCAGGGCAACATCGTGTCGGCCGGCTCCGAAGCCGGGCAGATGGGCTCGCCCAACATCACGCCCTACGGCGGCACCAAGGCCTGGGTCATGACCTTCAGCCGGGGCCTGGCCGTGGAGCAGGCCAAGCACGGCGTGCGCGTCAACTGCGTGGGTCCGGGCCCGATTGACACGGCCTGGACCCACCAGGAAAGCGGCCCCATGGACGCCAAGATGGAAAAGAACACCGTGAACGGCGTGCCCATGGGCCGCCGCGGCACCCCCGAGGAAGTAGCCAACGTGTACCTGTTCCTGGCTTCCGACGAGGCCAGCTACGTCACCGGCGCCACTTACTTCGTGGATGGCGGCGTCACGTCCTCGAAAAGCCTGGCCGGCGAGGAAGTGCCCTCCCGCCTGAAGAAAGAGCCCGAAGGCGTGCTCCGCCTCCAGCACGCCCACGATGGCCACGCCGAACTGCGCGAGCAGGACGCCGGCCGCATGATGTAGACCAAGCCGGACCCCAGGCTGCATCGCAGGATGAGGTTAGCGCCCAGCCAAAAGCCCCTTGCCGCGCACGGCAAGGGGCTTTTGGCTGATTATAACGGCGAGACGAAACTACTTATTGATGCCCTGGTACTGGCTGGGACTGCCCAGCGCCTGCTGGGTGCGCATCACGTTCACCTGGCGGGCAGCCTCGTTGAAAAACTCCAGCCGGCGAAACAGCATTTCCTTGGTCAGCACCCGGCCCTCGGGGGTGCGCATCGAGGCTTTTTTGTCGTCCAGAATGCGCGTCATCGTGGCCTGCGTATGGGCTTCATGGGCAAAAAACTGGTCGGCAAACTCCCGCACCAGATTCAGGCCGCTAGTTTCTGGCGTCAGCCGGAACTGCTCGCCGCCCTGGTTGAGCACCTCGCAGAGTACGTACACCTCAATTGGCAGCGAGGTTTGCAGCGCCGTCGTGTGCAGGTCCAGGCCCGCGTCGAGGGCGTCGAGGATGATGCGCAGGTTGCGCTCAAATTGCTGGTAGTAGTTCTGGGCTTCCACTTTAGGTCAATTAAAAATTGAGAATTAAAAATTAAAAATTGAAGCTGAAGAGCCCGACAGTTACCATTGCGGCCCATTTTTAATTCTCAATTTTTAATTTTTAATTGATTTAGAGAAGTTCTTTCACAATCTGCTCGATGCTGATGCCTTCGGCTTCGGCCTTGAAGTTGCGCACGAGGCGGTGGCGCAGGATGGGCACGGCCACGGCCCGCACGTCCTCAATATCCGGCGAATATTTGCCGTTGAGCAGGGCATTGCACTTGGCGCCCACCACCAGGTGCTGCGAGGCGCGGGGGCCGGCGCCCCACTCCAGCAGCTGGTTTGTGCGCGGGGCGGCGCGCTCGGTGTTGGGGCGGGTTTTGTGCACCAGGCCCACGGCGTACTCCACCACGTTGTCGGCCACGGGCACCCGGCGCACCAGCTCCTGATAGGCCTGAATATCAGCCGCGTGTAGCACCTTGCTCACCGCAGTCTTGCGGTCTGAGGTTGTGTTCTTCACGATGCTCAGTTCCTCGGCGTAGCTGGGGTAGCCCAGCTCAATGTTGAACATAAACCGGTCAAGCTGGGCCTCGGGCAGGGGGTAGGTGCCTTCCTGCTCGATGGGGTTCTGAGTGGCCAGCACGAAAAACGGGCGTTGCAGCGGGTAGCGCTGCCCGGCCACCGTCACGGCGTACTCCTGCATGCTTTCCAGCAGGGCGGCCTGGGTTTTGGGCGGGGTGCGGTTTATTTCGTCGGCCAGGATGATGTTGGCGAACACCGGCCCCTTCACAAACTGAAAGTCCCGGCTCTGGGTCAGCGTCTCCGAGCCCACAATGTCGGAGGGCATCAAATCCGGCGTGAACTGAATGCGGTTGAAGCTCAAATCCAGCGAGTCGGCGATGGTCTGGATGAGCAGGGTTTTGGCCAGGCCGGGCACGCCTACCAGCAGGCTGTGGCCCTGCGAAAACACGGCCGTGAGCACCAGTCGCACCACCTCGTCCTGCCCCACGATGACTTTGCCAATTTCCTGGCGCAGGCGTTGGTAGGCGGCGGCGAGGCCGTCGGCGGCTTCTTTGTCGTTCTGAAAAGGAGACATTAGACGTTAGACATGAGACACGAGAAAGCAAGCGTCAGCAGGGGCGTCAGAACAATTTCTAACGTCTCCGGTCTAACGTCTAATGTCTCCATTAATTTATTGCGTGGCCTCCAGCACCTTGCACTGGGCATACTCGGGCGCTACCTCCAGGTATACGCCACCGCGGTTGCGCAAAAACCACTCGTCGAGGGCTTTGTTTTTCTTCTCGTTCAGGGCGGCGGCGGCAATTTTCTGGTAGTCCTCCTTCAGGTTGGCCTGGTGGGGCGCCGTGTTCGACTTCAGCCACAAAATGCGCATTCCGTCCTTGCCGTCGTCGGAGCGGTAGGGCAGGGGCGGGGTGATGCTGCCCACCTTCATAGTGTCGATGGTGAAGAAGATGGCCGGGTCGAGCTTGTCGAGCGGCAGGCGCGAGCCACCTTCTTGGCGGTTTTGCAGCAGACCGCCGTTGCCGGCGCTGTTCTTGTCGGTGCTGAACTCCTTGGCCGCCTTGGCAAAGCTGATGCTGTCCTTCAGAATCTGGCGGCGCAGCCGGTTGAGCTTGTCGGCGGCCACGCTGGCGTCGGCGGCGCCGGTGGCGGGCTTGAGCAGAATGTGGCGCGAGCTGAACGAGTCGCCCTTGCGCTCAATGAGCTGGATGAGGTGAAAGCCGAACTGCGACTCCACGATGGGCGAGAGGCCGCCCGGCTCCAGGCGCAGGGCGGCGGCGGTGTACTCGGGCACCAACTGGCCCTTTTTGAAAAAGCCCAGGTAGCCGCCTTCCTTGCCCGAGCCGGGGTCTTCGGAGTACTGCTTGGCCAGGTCCTCAAACTTTTCGCCGGCCAGAATGCGCGCGCGCAGGTCGTTGAGCTTGGCCACGGTGGCCTGTTTGGCTTTGTCGCTGATTTGCGCCGAGAGCACAATCTGCCCGACTTCCACCTCGGTCGAGTAGTAGGGCAGGCTGTCCTTGGGCACGCGGTTGAAGTAGGCGCTCACCTCGCGCGGCGTCACCGAAAGCTTGCCGGTGATGTTGTCCTGCATTTTCTGCTGCACCAGCTGGTCGCGCACCTGGGGCCGCAGGTCTTCTTTCAGGGCCTTGACGGGCTTGTTGTACAACTCCTGCAGCTTCTCCTCGGAGCCGATTTGCTGGATGAAATACGCCATGCGGCGGTCCAGCTCGTTGTTCACCTGCGCCTCAGTCACGGTCACCGAGTCCACCTCGGCGCGGGCCAGCATGAGCTTGTTAATCACCAGGCTCTGCAGAATCTTGCACTTGAGGTCGGGCGGCAGCAGCCGGCCCTCGGCCCGGGCCACTTCCTGGGCGTAGATGTTCTCCACATCCGAGCGCAGCACAATCTGGTTGTCCACCTTCACCACGATGCCGTCGAGCAGCTGCTGCCCCTGCGGCCGGCCGATGCCCAGCTGCGCCCGGCTGCCCAGCGGCAGGAGCATCAGCAGCAGGGCCAGGGAAATATAGTTTTTCATAAGTAAGTCAAGGAGGCAGAAAAAAGAGAGAAGGTTGCCAGCAGGGGATGGAGCTGACCGGCCGCCGGGCCCCTAACACCCCCTGCTGGCCCGGCATTCCCAGGCCGGGCGCCGGCGGACGTTTTATTTGGTGACGAGCTTGTTTACTTCCGGCTCGTTCACCTGCACCGGGTACTGCTGCCGGAGCTGGGTCAGCCACTCCTTTTCCAGGTAAGCCTGGTAGTCGCTGGTGGCTTGGCCGCGGGCTTCGGCTAGGGTTTTGGGGCCGGCGGGCAGGGCCTTGTCAATCTTAATGGCGTAGTAGCGGCCGTCCTGCTCGGTGAGGTAGGTGCCGGCCGGCTTGGTCAGGTAGAGGTCCAGCACCTTGTTGTCCCCCTGCTGGAAGGTGCGCTGGCTGATTTGCACGGCCAGCGGATTTTTCGCGTTGAATTTCTGCTCGATGCTGGCCGGGTCGCGGGTGTAGGCGCTCAGAGCTACGGCATCGGCCGGGGCTACGGCGCCGCCGGCGGCCACCAGCACTTTTTTGGGCGCCGCGCCTTTTTCCAGCAGGTAGGCCCGCACGCGGCTGGCGCGCTGCCGGGCCAGGGTGCCGCCGGCTCTGGGGTAGCGCACCAGCACGCTGCGCGTGGTGTCGGTCATCAGCTGGTTCACCAGGCCGTCGAGGGCAGCGGTGGCAACTGGAGTCAGCGTGGCGGCGCGGGGCTTGAATTTCAGCGTGGCCGGCACGCCGGCCGTGACCGGCAGAGCCGCGTTGCGGGCAAACAGCCGGGTGGCCTCGGTGCGCAGGGCCGGCGTGGCGCCCGACACCACCAGGCCCTGCACCCGCTGGTCCCACTGGTACTTGGCCTGGTTGGCTTGGAAGAACTTCTTCAGGCCCACGGTGTCCTCAATGGCCTTGCTCCACACTTTCTCGTCCATGAGCTGGAAGAGCAGGATGCCGTCGCGGTACTCTTTCACCAGCATGCGGTAGTCCTCATACTTGGTGTCGAGGTTGTTTTTCTCGAACTCGGTCAGGCTCTGGTCCACGAACTGGTCGTAGAGCTGCTGCATCACAAACGCGGGCTGGGCCGTGGGGCGCGGACGCTGGTTCTGCTGCGCATAAGCCAGAAAGTCTTTCACCAGGTAGGGCTGGCCCTTGATGGTGAACAGCGGCATGTTATCGGAGCCGGTTGCCGCTTTCTTGCCCTTGGCTGGGGTGGTGCCAGCAGGGGGTAGCGCGCCGGGGGCGTACTTGAAGCGACCATTCACCAGCGCCGTGTCGGCTTTGGCGAAGGCAAAGGACTTGGCGGCCGGAATTTCCAGAAACTGATTCTCGGCGCGCACCCGCTTGAGGAAGGCGGCGCGGTTAAGCTCGGCGCGCGAGTCCTTGGCCACCTTGCCCTTGAGCATGGGCTCCAGTTCCTCGAACTTGGCCACCGGCTGCTTTTCCAGCAGCTTGATGACGTGGAAGCCGTAGGGCGTCTGCACCGGGGCGGCAATTTCGCCGGGCTTCTGCAGGCGGAAAGCCGCTTCCTCGAAAGCCGGAATCATGCGGCCCGTGCCGAAGGGCGGCAGCTCGCCACCGTTGGCGGCCGAGCCGGTATCTTCCGAAAACTGGGCCACGAGCTTGTCCCAGCTCTCGCCCTTGCGCAGGCGGCTGTAGAGCTCGTCAATTTTTTTGCGGGCCGTGGCCGAGTCAGCTTTAGGGGCGCCCGCGTTCAGCCGCACCATCAGGTGGGCCACCTTGATTTCGCCCTGGGCCGGGCGGCGGTCATTGACCTTGATGAGGTGGTAGCCGTAGCGGGTGCGCACCGGTTGGCTTACCTGACCCACGGGCGTTTTGTAAGCGGCCGACTCAAACGGGTACACCATCTGCATGGCCGTGAAGTAGCCCAGCTTGCCGCCGTTTTCCTTGGCCGAGGGGTCCTGCGACACGGTGCCGGCCAGCTTGCCAAAGTCCTCGCCGCCGAGCACCTGCGTGCGGTACTGGCTGATGGTCTGGTAGGCCTGCAGTGTGTCGGCCGGGGCGGCGTCGGGGTTCACGCGCACCAAAATGTGCGAGGCGCTGATTTCCTGCTGCAGGCGCTCGTAGGCCTCGCGCACGAGCTGCTCGGTCACGCTTTTCTCGGTCAGGTAGGGCTGGGCCAGCTGCTGGCGGTAGCCGTCGAGCTCGCGCTTGAAGGCCTGCGTGGTGTCGAGGCCGCGCTTCTCGGCGTCGAGCACCTTGAGGCGGAAGTTGGTGTAAAGGTCAAGGTATTCCTGCACGCTGGCGCGAGTCCCGTACTCCGGGGCCGAGCCGTTGTTCTTGCGGTACACATACGCAAACTCGCGGGCCGGCACGGGCACGGTGCCCAGGGTTTCGATGACCGGGCCGCTACCCCCGGCTGGCGTGGCGTTGGCAGTTGCGGCGGCGGGTTTGCTGGCCTGGCAGCCCGCCAGCAGGGATACGGCGGCCGCGCCGACGTACAAAAGACCTTTGTGCATAAACGAAAGAAGGTAGAAAGGGCTGGCCGCCAACCGCTGCTATTGCGCGCACGCAACGTCCAAGCTCAGCTGGCCAACGACGCAAATTTAGCGAATGTTCACCCGGCGGACTGCAGGAGGTAGAAGTTAAAAAGTGAAGCGCTAAAAAGCGGGCGTGCGCAGGGGCAGCCGCTTTTTAACGCTTCACTTTTAACTTTTATTTGCCTAGGCCAGGTGCTTGCGCAGGTGGCAGACCGTGTGGCTGCCGCGCTCGAAAAATTCTACCCGGTCCATGATGCGGTTGACCAAGGTCATGCCCACGCCGCCCTTGCGGCCCTGGCGGATGTACTCACGCAGGTCGGGGTTCTGGTGGGCGGCCGGCAGGTAGAGCGTGTCGCCGTGGTCTTCGATTTCAACTTCCAGGTCGCGGTCGTCGAGCACCAGAGTCAGGTCCAGAAACTGGCCTTCGTCCTCGCCGTTGGCGTGAATGATAAAGTTGGCCACCACTTCGTCCACGGCCAGCACCACTTGGTTGACAGCCTTGTCGGTGAGCCGGGCCGCGCCCAGAAAGCCGCTCACGAAGTCGCGCACCTGCTTGAGGTTCTGACGCGAGCAACTGATGCGAAGGGCGTTTTTCACTTTTAATAGGTGCTGAGGTTGGGGGTGATGAGGTGATGAGGCGAGGAAGTTGTGGGCAGAAGAAGGTGAACGGGAAACTTCATCACCCCACTACCGCCTTCTCCTGGCCTCTAAAAGCACCTCACCGCCCGCTTACGCGGCCGTGGCCTCGGCCTGCGTGGGCACAATAGTCATCAGCCCGTCCAGGCCAAGAATTTCGAACACGTTGAATACTTTTTCCTGCATGTTGAAGAACACCAGCTTCACGTTGGCGTCCTGCAGGCGCTGCAGGTGGGAGATGAAGACGCCCAGGCCCGCCGAGGAAATATAGCTGAGCTTGGCGCAGTCGATAAGTACCTTGCGGAAATTGAGCACCTCGGGCTTGGTCAGCTCGGTGTCGAGCACAACAGCCGAGGAGGCATCGAGTTCGCCGTCGAGGGCGAGGGTGAGGGTATCGGCGGAGGGTAGAGCGGTTACTTTCATAATACCTGCGGGTACGTTAGGCCTGCCCGGCGGGTTGGGCGGCTTTGAATTTGATGACCAGCAAGGTCTGGTCGTCGTGCATGGGCTGGCCGGCGGTGAAGGAATTGAGGTCGTCGATGATGAAGCGCTTGATTTCCTCGGCCGTGCGGTAGTAGCTTTCTTCCAGGCGCAGCATGAGGCGGTCTTCGCCGTATTCATCGGCCCCGCCCACGCCGCCGCGGGCCTCCACGATGCCGTCGGTGTACATCACCATCACGTCGCCGGGGGCGTAGTCGTAGAACTGGTTGTTGATGTGCTTCTCGTAGCCGGCGGTGCGGATAATGCCCAGCCCGAGGCCGGTGGAGCGGAAGTACTCGACTTTTTCCTGATTCGAGGAGTAGTACAGCGTGTGGCAGTGCCCGGCCCGGGCAAACATGAACCCGCCGTTCTCATAGTCAATCAGAAACAGCGAGGCGGTGATAAACGACGATTTTTCGAGGCAGTGCGTGAGCGCCGCATTGGCCTGGGTCATGAACTGGCTCGGCACCGGGTACTGCGTGCGGTCGGTTTTGGCCAGCGGGTTGGGCTGCATCAGGGAGTGAAAGATGCCTTTCATCTGGGCCATGTGGAAAGCCGCCGTGACGCCCTTGCCGCTCACGTCGCCGATGAGCACGGCCAGGCGCTTGCCGGGCAAGAGCAGCAGGTCGTAGAAGTCGCCGCCGACTTCCTTGGCCGCCAGCGCGTGCGAGCTGATTTCAAACCAGTCATCGGTCGGCAGCTTCTTCGGAATCAGGCTTTCCTGCACGTGGGCCGCGATGCGCAACTCGTTCTGCACGCTCTGGTTTTGCAGGGCCTGGGCCGTGAGCTGCAGATTATCGAGGCTGAGCAGAGTCTGGCTCACGAAGGCGTGCAGCATGCTCAGGTCGTCGGGCTCGAAGCCGTGGGGCTCGGTTTTGAGCAGGTAGAGCGTGGCGTAGCGGTGGGCGTCGGTGCGCAGGGGCAGGGCCACCGCCGAGCGGAAGGGCAGCGGCCCCGGCGCGGTGAAGTTGTTGCTCAGAAAATCAACGTCGAGCTGGCTCTGGGCCTCCAGGTGGCGGCGCAGGGCCTGGGCCTGCTCGGCGCTCAGTTCGTGCCGAAAGCCGTCGGCCAGCAGGGGGGTAGCGCCTGCCTCGGTGGGCGGGGCCACGTCCAGCCAGGCGGCGTTGGCGCGGGTGGTCTGCACGGCCGAGTCCAGCAGGGCCTGATAGATGTCGGGGGCGGTCTGCCCGCGCTGAATAACCTGCGTCAGGCGCTGCAGGCTTAAAATCTCCGTGCGCCGCTGTTCGAAAATGCCCACCGTGGGCAGATTGAAAAAAGTAAGCAGCAGGCCCGCCACCGCGAACAAGCCCGCCGTGGCCGTGGTCAGCACCAGAAACCGCTGTTGCGCGACGGGCACCAGCTGGCCCGGCTCGACGTAGCGCACAAACAGAAACAAGCCCGCGAAAGCCAGCAGCGCCAGCACAATAGCCAGCTCATAGCTCATGGCCTGCCACTTTTGCTGCGGGTCGAGATGGGCCATCCATTTCTGGTTGGTGCTCAGGTAGAGGCCAAACGCGGCCAGGGCAGCCAGCGCCACGTAGAGCAGGCCGGCGGGCACGGCGGGCACGGCGGGCACGGCGGGCACGGCCAGTAGTAGCAGCAGCACCAGGGCCAGCAGCATTTCAAACCACAGCCAGCGCCGCCGCAGCGGCGCCTCGCTCTTGAACAGCATCAGGGCCCGCCAGGTGTAGTGCAGCCGGGCCAGAAAGTAGAAAAACAAGCCCACCGCCAATACGAACAGGCCAGTCAGCAGCCCGGGTCCGACCAGCAGCCCGCGGCTTTGGCCCAGCCGGGCCAGGCCATAGAGGCCGGCCCCGACCAGCGCCAGCAGGGCCGGGCCCAGCACCAGGCGGCGCATGGCCCCCAGGAAATTCTGCCCCTGCAGCAACGGGCCCAGAAAGCGCGGGTAGGCAAAAACAGCCACGGTAAAAGCGGCCTGCGCCGTCAGCGTGAGCCCGGTCGGCCACACCCCGCCCAGCGCCTCGGCCAGACCCGCACGACTCAGCACGCTCAGCAGCAAGAGCAGCCAGCTGAGCGGAATAAAGACCAGAAGAAAGGAGCGTAGCCGTGTTGGCACCGAAAGCGGGAAGCGGGTGAGCGGAATCAGGGCTGCAAGATACGGACGGCTTCGCCTTAGTGGAGAATGAGGAATGAAGAGTTAAGGAATTGCTACGGCAGTTTCACTGGCATCAATTCCTTAACTCTTCATTCCTCATTCTCCATTAAGCCGCAGGCGTCTCACCGGCTGCTGTAGTTGGGTGCTTCACGCGTTACTTGCACATCGTGGGGGTGGCTCTCGCGCAGGCCGGCCCCGGTGATGCGCACCATCTGGGCGGCCTGCAGGGCTTCGAGGTTGGCGGCGCCCACGTAGCCCATGCCGGCGCGCAGGCCGCCTACCAGCTGGTAGAGCACCTCGGCCACCGGGCCCTTGAAGGGCACCCGGCCCACGATGCCTTCGGGCACGAGCTTCTTCACGTCGTCCTCGGCATCCTGGAAGTAGCGGTCCTTGGAGCCGTCCTCCATGGCCTCCACCGAACCCATGCCGCGGTAGGTTTTGTACTTGCGGCCTTCGTAGATGATAAGGTCGCCGGGGGCCTCTTCGGTGCCGGCCAGCAGGGAGCCCACCATGATGGTGGAGGCGCCGCCGGCCAGGGCCTTGACGATGTCGCCCGAAAACTTGATGCCGCCGTCGGCCACCACCGGCACGCCGGTGCCCTCCAGGCCGCGGGCCGCCTCCATCACGGCCGAAAGCTGGGGCACGCCGATGCCGGCAATGATGCGCGTGGTGCAGATAGAGCCCGGGCCCACGCCCACCTTCACGGCGTCGGCGCCGGCGTCGGCCAGGGCCCGGGCGCCGGCGGCGGTGGCCACGTTGCCGGCCATTACGTCCACGTCGGGGTAGGCTTTTTTCACCGACTTCACCGCGTCCAGCACGCCCTTGCTGTGGCCGTGGGCGGTGTCGATGCTGATGAGGTCCACGCCGGCCTCGACCAGCGCGCCCACGCGTTGCAGCAGGTCGGGCGTCACGCCCACAGCGGCGCCCACCCGCAGGCGGCCCAGGCGGTCTTTGCTGGCGCGGGGCGTTTTGCGGCGCTTGCGAATGTCCTTGTAGGTCATCAGGCCGGTGAGGCGGCCGTCGGCATCAACTACGGGCAGCTTCTCGACCTTGCCGTCCTGCAGCATTTGCTCAGCGGTGGCCTGGTCGGTGCCGGCCGGGGCGGTGAGCAGACGCTCGGCCGGCGTCATGATAACTGAGACGGCGAGCGTTAGGTCTTTCTCGAAGCGCAAGTCCCGGCTGGTAAGGATGCCCAGCAGGCGGCGGGAATCATCTACCACCGGAATGCCGCCGATGTTGTGGTCGCGCATGAGCTGCCGGGCCTGGGCCAGCGTGGCCGTGGGCCCGAGCGTGAATGGGTCCAGAATCAGGCCCGACTCGGAGCGCTTGACGCGGCGCACCTGCTCGGCCTGCTTAGCGATGCTCATGTTTTTGTGGATGATGCCCAGGCCGCCCTCTTGAGCTAGGGCAATAGCCATTTCGGCCTCCGTCACGGTGTCCATGGCCGCCGACAGGATGGGCAAACTTAGGCGGATGTTGCGGGTGAGCGGAGCGCTGGGGTCGCAGTCGCGGGGTAGCACCTCGGAGTAGGCGGGAAGCAGCAGCACGTCGTCGTAGGTCAGGGCCTCGAAGACGATTTTGGGGGCGGCGTGGTCAGCCATAAGCAAAAGGAAAGGGGAAGGGGCCTTTTGCCGGGTAAAGCTACGGCGCAATCCCGGGACGGCCGGCCGGGAAGCCGCGCCGCAGGCCGCGGACTAAACAATTTGGCCGGGTGACCCGTCTTAGCGGCATTCATACCAATTGATTTTCGCGCTCATGCCAACTCCTAAAATCTGGTTTATTACCGGCGTCTCGTCCGGCTTCGGCGCCGCGCTGGCCGACCTAGCCATCCAAAAAGGCGACAAAGTCGCCGCCACCTTTCGTAAGCCGGAGCAAGCTGAAGAATTCACCCAAAAAGCCGGCGAAAGCGGCCGCGGCTTCGTGTGCGACGTGGTGCAGGAAGCGCAGGTGAAAACCGCCGTGGCTGACGCTATTGCGCATTTTGGCCGGCTTGATGTCATTGTCAACAACGCCGGCTACGGCTCGCTGGGCAGCATCGAAGAAGTGCCGGCCGAGGAAGTACGGCGGCAGTTTGAGGTGAACGTGTTCGGGCCGCTGCACGTGCTGCGGGCGGTGCTGCCGCAGCTGCGGCAGCAGCGCAGCGGGCACGTGCTCAACATTACCAGCATCGGCGGGCTGAAGACGTTTCCGGGCGTGGGCATTTATAACGCCTCGAAATTTGCGCTCGAAGCCATTGGCGAAAGCCTAGCTCAGCAGGTCAAGCCGCTGGGCATCAAGGTGACCAACATTGAGCCCAGCGGCTTTCGCACGGAGTGGGCCGGCGCCTCGGCCACGTATGTCGATACCCAAATCGAGGACTACCGCCCCACGGTGGGCGAAAACCTGAAGGGCATCCAGGGCTACAGCGGCCGGCAGCCCGGCGACCCGGTGCGCGCCGCCCAGGCCATGTACGACGTAGTGCAGCAGGAGAACCCGCCCCTGCACCTGCCCCTGGGCAAGGCCGCCGTGAAAGGCGCCCGCGAGAAGTTCGAGGGCCTGCTCCAGGAGCTGAGCCAGGTCGCTGCCATTGGCGACGCGGCCGACTACCCGGCCGGCGAGTAGAGTTGCGGGCGCCAGCAGGGGGTACGGGCTTTGTACTCGCCTAGTACACTTACCCCCTGCTGGCTACCTGGCAAGGTCAATTTCGGCTCCCGAAGTTTATATTTGAGAGCCAGCCACCCGGCTGGCTCTCTTCTATTTCCACCCATTTCCTGCCTTCGATGCGCCTGACATTTACCCCCCTGCTGGCCGCCGGGCTCAGCCTCTGCGCTACCCCCCTGCTGGCTCAAACGGCCGCTCCCGCCAAGACTGGTGCCGCCACCAGCGTCGACCCCATTGAGCGCATCAAGGAGGAAGGCATGAAACGCTCGCAGGTGATGAGCACGCTCAGCTACCTCACCGATGTAATCGGACCGCGCCTGACCGGCTCGCCGGCCCTGAAGCGCGCCAACGAGTGGACCCGCGATGAGCTGACCAAATACGGCCTGCAAAACGCCCACCTCGAAAGCTGGGGCCCCTTCGGCCGGGGCTGGACGCTGCAAAGCTTCGCGGCCGAAGTGACCGCGCCGCAGGCCATGCCACTCATTGCTTTCCCTAAAGCCTGGTCGCCGGGCGTGGAGCTAACCAACGCCGAAGTGGTGCTGGTGGACGCCAAAACCACCGCTGACCTGGAGAAATACCGCGGCCAGCTCAAGGGCAAAGTCGTGCTCAACAGCGCCGCCGTGCCCCTGGAGCCGCACTTTGAGGCGCAGAGCAGCCGCAAAACCGACAAGCAGCTGCTGGACC
>CAXUEM010000054.1:0-2996 GCA_964249885.1 uncultured Hymenobacter sp.
CGCGGTGCCCGAAGTATCTGGCTGGGACCTGCCCGCCGCCCAGACGGCCGCCGGCTGCCAGCAGGGCCGCAACAACTGCTGATGTAGGAAAGCGGGCGGCCATAAGCGGAGATTAGAGCAAAAGAAACAAGCCAGCAGGGGATGCCGGCTATTTTTCGGCGGGCTGCAGCAAGTCCCACTTCGTACCGTACAGGTCCTCGAACACGGCCACGGTGCCGTAGGCTTCGTGACGCGGCTCCTCCAGAAACCGCACCCCGCGCGCGCGCATGTCGGCGTAGTCGCGCCCGAAGTCGTCGGTGTAAAGGAAGAGAAAAACCCGGCCGCCCCCCTGCTGGCCCACGGCCTGCGCCTGTTCGGGCGCGGCGGCCTGCGCCAGCAGCAGGCTGGTTTCGGACTGGCCGGGCGGCGCGAGCAGCACCCAGCGCTTGCCCTCGCCCAGGGCCACATCCTCCGCCACCTCAAACCGCAGCCGCTGGGTGTAGAAGGCAATGGCCTCGTCGTAGTCGCGCACCAGCAGGGTCACGGCGCCCAGGCGTTGCTTCATGGCAGAGGTTGAAATAATACGTGGCTAAGCGGGGCGCAACAGACTTTCGCCGGTCATGTTGGTGGGCTGCGGCAGGCCCATCAGCGCCAGCACGGTGGGCGCGATGTCGCCGAGCTTGCCGTCGGCCAGCGTGCCCTGGTAATCGGCATCAGCCAGGATGCAAGGCACGAGGTTGGTGGTGTGGGCCGTGTTGGGCGAGCCGTCGGCGTTGCGCATAAACTCGGCGTTGCCGTGGTCAGCAATGACAATGCAGGCGTAGCCGGCGCTCAGGCCCGCTTCTACCACGGCGCGGGCGCAGACATCGGTGGTTTCCACGGCCTTCACCACGGCCTCAAACACGCCGGTGTGGCCCACCATGTCGGGGTTAGCGAAGTTGAGCACCACGAAGTCGGCCGAGCGGGCCAGCAGCTCCGGCACCAGCGCGTCGCGCAGCTCGGCGGCGCTCATCTCGGGCTGCAGGTCGTAGGTGGCGACTTTGGGCGACGGGCACAGGATGCGCCGCTCGCCCTCGAACACCGTTTCGCGCCCGCCCGAGAAGAAGAACGTCACGTGCGGGTACTTCTCGGTTTCGGCAATGCGAATCTGGGTGCGGCCGTGGGCGGCCAGCACTTCGCCGAGGGTGTTGTCGAGGTTGTCTTTCTCAAAAACCGGCGTCACGCCCGTAAACGTGTCGTCGTAGTTTGTCAGGGTCAGGTAGTGCAGGTTCAGGCGCTGCATCTGAAACGCGGGCATGTCCTGCTGGGTCAGCACCTCCGTGATTTCGCGGCCCCGGTCGGTGCGGAAGTTAAAGCAGATGACGGCATCGCCCTCCTCGATGACGGCCAGCGGCAGCTCGTCGGCGCCGGTCTTGATGATGGGCTTGAGAAACTCGTCCGTGACGCCCTCCTTGTACTGCTCCTGCACACTCTGAATCAGGTTTTGCGAGGCCGTGCCTTGCCCGTGCACCAGCGCGTCGTAGGCCAGCTTCACCCGCTCCCAGCGCTGGTCGCGGTCCATGGCGTAGTAGCGGCCGGTCACGGAGGCAATCTTGCCGCCCGTGCGCTCCAGGTGCTCTTCCAGGTCGTTGATGTAGCGCACGCCGCTCTTGGGGTCGGTGTCGCGGCCGTCGGTGAAGGCGTGAATAAACACGCGGTGCACGTCGGCGTCGTAAGCCAAGGTGCACAGCGCCTTGACGTGCTCAATGTGCGAGTGCACCCCGCCGTCCGAGAGCAGACCAATCAGGTGCAGGGGCTTGTTCTGCTCGCGGCAGTACTCAAACGCCCGCACTAGGGCTGGCATCTGCCCCAGCTTGCGCTCCCGGATAGATTTGCCGATGCGCACCAGCTCCTGGTTGACGACCCGGCCGGCGCCGATGTTCATGTGGCCCACCTCGGAGTTGCCCATCTGCCCGTCGGGCAGGCCCACGGCCTCGCCCGAGGCCTGCAGGCGGCTGTGCGGAAACCGCTCCAGCAGCTCGCGGTAAAAGGGCGTGCTGGCTTGGTCAACTGCCGAAACGCCCGGATTCTGACTGATGCCCCAACCGTCAAGAATGACCAGCAGTACCTGTTTATCCATAAGGCAAAGATAGCCCCGCAGGGCCAAACAAAGCCGTTTCGGGCCGCTTATATAGCAGCTTGCCTAGCTGGCCGGACGAGCAAGGCCAACTCGGTGGGAACCCGGCCGTGGCACTGGCCTGTTTAGCAGCTCGAAATACAAAGTGCAATAAAATCCGGTTATTTGCCAAGTCGCGCGCTTCGCAAGCAGTCCTCGGGCCGTGGCCATTCGCTCCCTGGCTGCTCTTAGCCGGCCGCTCCTGGCACAATTTTAGCTCACCAGCCTTGCACCCGGCGCCCTAGCCTTACTTTCCATGAAACATTTTTTTCTGCGTATGCTGTTTGCTGCCTGGTTTGGCTTGCTGGCCAGCAGCACCGGCTACGCCCAACTGCCTGACAACCTGGCGCCCATCGGGGCGGCGCTGCGGCACGGCTCCTCGCGGGAGCTGGCGCAGTTCCTGGCGCCCAGCGTGGAGGTCAGCTTTAGCGGCCAGAAAGAGAATTATAACGCCACCCAGGCCGAGCTGGTGGTGCGTGATTTTTTCACCAAGTCGGCGCCTACCGCCTTTGAGTTTATTCATCAGGGCGCCAGCGCCCAGGGTATCCAATACGCCATCGGCCGCTACACCAGCCGCGGCGGCGTGTACCGAGTCTACATCAAGCTTAAATCGGGCAAAGGTGCCCCGGTTATCGATACCCTGGACTTCACCAAAGAATAACCATACAAGCACAAACCACCGCGCCGCCGCTCCTCCGGCGCCGGGACCAGGACCTTATCCGGGCTGAAGTAGTCGTTAGCCAGACGATTACTCCGCCCGGGTAAGGTTTTTGCTTTCAGGCCTGGCGCGGCGCCGGAAGAGCAGTTTTTGGCGGTTTTTTCGCGGCCGGGTAATTCGCCGTAATTTTGCCGGGTGCAACTC
>CAXUEM010000054.1:3006-9498 GCA_964249885.1 uncultured Hymenobacter sp.
CTACCTCACTCCCGACGCGCTAACCACCTTTATCCGCACGGCCCTGGCCGAGGACGTGGGCGACGGCGACCATTCGGCGCTGGCCAGCATTCCGGCGGCGGCCCGCAACCGCGCCCACCTGCTGGTGAAAGACGAGGGCCTGCTGGCCGGCGTGGCGCTGGCCCCGCTTATCTTCCGGGAAGTCGACCCGCAGCTCACGCTCGATATCAAGCTCACCGACGGCACACCCGTGCAGTACGGCGACGTAGCCTTCACCGTGGAGGGGCCGGCCCGCAGCATTCTCACCGCCGAGCGGCTGGTGCTCAACTGCATGCAGCGCATGAGCGGCATTGCTACCTATACTGCCCACCTGACCTCCCTGCTGGCCGGCACCAAGGCCCGCCTGCTCGACACCCGCAAAACCACGCCCAACTTCCGCCTCTGCGAGAAATGGGCCGTGCTCATCGGCGGCGGCGTCAACCACCGCTACGGGCTATTCGATATGATTATTCTCAAGGACAACCACGTCGACTACGCCGGCGGCATTGCCCAGGCCATTCAGGCCACCAGGCAGTACCTGGCCGACACCGGCCGGCAGCTGCCCATCGAGGTCGAAACCCGGACCCTGGCCGAGGTCGAGCAGGTGCTGGCCGCCGGCGGCGCCGACCGCATCATGCTCGACAACATGAACCCCGCGCAGCTGCGCGAGGCGGTGGCCCTGGTGGCCGGCCGCGTGCCGCTGGAAGCCAGTGGCGGCATCACCGAGCAAACCATCAGCGAGGTGGCGCGCACCGGGGTCGACTTTATTTCGGTTGGTGCCCTGACGCACTCCATCAAAAGCCTGGATTTGAGCCTGAAGGCCTACTAAGTCAGTTAGACCGGCGAAGGAAACCTCTTATCAGGGCTGCTTTCGTCAGAATTATTTAGCAATGCGATGCGAAGCTGATAAGAGCCTTCGCGAAGCTCAGGATAACCTAAGAAGTGAACCAACCACCCAACCAACGCGGGGGCGGCTACCGCCAGCAACAGCCGGCTTCGCCGCTGGCCATCCGCACGAAGAAAACCCAGCTCGACACCAACACCTACACCCGGCTGGCCATGGCCGAAGTTTGGCGCAAGGAGTGGTGGTACGCCCTCGTGCCATTTGTGCTGGGCTTGCTGCCGGCCATTTTCGTGCACTCCTGGTGGTGGCTGGCGCTGGCCGTGGTGCTCACCGTGCTCTACGCCCTGCTGCGCTCGGCCCAGGTGACGGGCGTAACGCAGATGGAGCAAAGCAAGGTGCTGTTTGAGCGCATGAGCTTCGAGCTGGACCCCAAGCAAATGGTGCTGCGGCAGTCCGACACCAAGGCCATGGGCCTGAGCTGGGATACGCTCGCCCGCGCCCAGCGCGACCCGGATGCTTACCGCCTCTACCTCAAGCCGGGGCCACCCCCTGCTGGCCTTGCCCCCTGGCGGCAGTGGCTGGCCCGCACCTTCGACGTGCCGGTGTTTCTACATTTGCCCCTGCGCATCTTCAATTCGCCCAATGATTTGAAGCTGTTCGAGGCCCTGCTGCGGCGCAAAAACCTGCTGGCTGATAACGCCAAAGCTACCGCCGCGTAGGCTAAGCCCGCCCGGCTGCTAGGGTTGACTGGCCCGCGCTTGGGGGGCGCCGTTTGGCGTCGCCAGCCAGCGCCGGCGCGGCCGGCGTCCACTTTTTTGTTTACTGTATCCTTTGTCTGTTTTTATGAAATCTGCCCAACTTCTCTCCCTGGCCGCTGCCCTGCTGGCCCTGAACGCCTGCAGCTCCGAGCCCTCGGACTGGCGCCCCGACCAGAAAGTGTCGAACGACATGGTGGCGCCCGGCACCCGCATCAGCGACAACTTCGACCAGAACACCGTGCACGCCCCCAACCAGGCCAAGGGCGGCGCCATCACCAAGCCCATCAGCTCGTCGGCCGATATCGACCAACGCCCGGCGCCCACGGCTGAGGCGTCCATGTCGGCCAACTCTGAGCCGGCCATGCGCAGCAAAAGCAAAACCGACGAGGCCAAGATTAAGGCCAAGCCCGGCCAGGAAGACACCACCCGCAAGGGCAACATGATTCAGCGCTAGCGGCTGGCCCCGGCAGCTTTGCAGCTGTGTGTTGCCATTCGACCGGCAGCTATGGGGCAGTAAAACAGTGCTTTATTCGAAATGAAACAAAGTTGCAAAATATTTTGCAACTTTGTTTCATTAATGACGACAGGTAGTCAGGCTCAGGCTAACGAAGGCTGCCAGTACATTTTCTATCATAAGTCTGCGCCATGCTGCTGGCCATTTTGATTTTGTTTGGCACGGTGCTGGGCGCGGGCTGGGGAGCGGGGCAGGTGCCGGCCGCGCAGGGTGGCCGCTGGCTCAAGCCCCTGCTGGCATTTAGCGGAGCTTATTTGTTTACCCTCACCGTGACGCACCTGCTGCCCGAGGCCTGGCAGCTGCTGCCGGGACAGCCCGCACAGGTGGGCTACTGGGTGCTGGCCGGCTTTTTCGGGCAGCTGCTGCTGGAAGTCTTTTCGCAGGGCGTAGAGCACGGCCACGTGCACCCCGGCCCGGTGGCCGGCGCGGGCCGGGCGCCGTTCTCGCTGCTGGGGGCGCTGGTGCTGCACTCATTTCTAGAGGGCAGCATCTTGGTGCGCAACCCGGCGGCGGGCGCGGTAAGCGAGAATTTTTACGCCATTGTGGGCGGCGTGGCCCTGCACCACATCCCGGCGGCGTTTGCGCTGGGCACGCTGCTGCGCATGCGGCTGGGCAGCTTCGGGCAGGTGTGGCCCTGGCTGCTGGTGTTTGCGCTGGCCTCGCCGGCGGGCATTGTTTTCAGCAACTACGTGGTGCTGGGCGAGCTGCTGCGCGGTGGCCTCTACGCAGCCCTGCTGGGCTTGGTAGCGGGCAACTTCCTGCACGTTTCTACCACCATCCTGTTCGAAACCAGCCCCGAGCATCGTCTTAATTGGGCCAAGCTAGCCGCTACGCTGGGCGGCTTGCTGCTGGCCCTGGCCGTGGCGGTAGAGTAGTGACTTCTGGGCCGATGCCCGGTTATCAGCCCTGACGAGGCGACACAGTGGCCATTCTAGCTGCTCGCGTGAGTCAAGGTCCTGGCTTTGCCCCCTGCTGGCACGGTAGCGGTGCCGCCCCGTAGGGGCTGACCGGCTCCATCACCTCGTCACTCTATTACTGCTCTTCCAGCGGGCTGAGGCCTTGCAGAAAATCCTCCAGCTGGCGGGCGCGGGCGCTTTGGTAGTGCAGCTCGGCTTGCAGGCGCAGCAGGCGCCGACGCATGGCCAGGATGATGTCAATTCCCTCTTTGTTGATGCCCAGCTCCTGGTGAAGGCGGGCCAGCCGGGGCAGCAGTTCGTCGGTTTCGTCGTCGAGTTCCAGGGCTTCTGCTGTTTCAGAAACTGCGGGGGCCGGCCGCAGCAGGCCGAACTCAACAAATTCGCGCAGCTCGTTGGCACTCAGACCGTAGCGGGCACTGCACTCCTGGTAGGTGAGAATAAGCATGGCGCGGAAAAGTTAGAAAGCCTAAAAGTTTTAAAACGAAAAAGAGGCCGGCCGCAATCTGCCGGCGGCCGGGCGGCGCGCTTGTCAGTCCGCCTCAGGGCGCAACGCCGCTAACTGCCGCAGCAGGTCTTTCTCGGCGTCGCTGAGCTGCGTCGGCAGCTCGATGTGCAGGCGCAGGTACAGGTCGCCGAACTGGCCGGCCTGTTTGTATACTGGGAAGCCTTTGCCGCGCAGGCGCAGGCGGGTGCCGTTGGCGGTTTCGGGCTTGATTTTTATTTTCACCGGGCCGCTGAGCGTGTCTACGGTCTGCTCGCCGCCCAGCAGGGCCCGGTAGAGCGGCACGGGCACCTCCTGGGTCAGGTCGTCGCCGGAGCGCACGTAGCGCGGGTCGGGCAGCAGGCGGAAGGTAATGAGCAAGGCGCCGTTGGGCCCGCCGTGGCGGCCGGGGCCGCCCTGGTCGCGCAACCGGATGGTTTGGCCATCGGCCGCGCCCGGCGCGATGGTCAGGCGCAGGTTTTTGCCGTTCACGGTGATGGTGCGCGGGCCGCCGTGGTAGGCTTCTTCCAGGGTTAATTCCAGCTCAGCCTGGTAGTCGGCCCCGGCGCCGGGCCGGGTGCCGCGGCCACCCCCGGGCCCGCCCATGTTGCCGAACAACGACCCGAAAAAATCCGAAAAGTCCGCGCCTTCCGCCCCGCCGAAGCCTTCAAAGCCCGCGTTGCCCCCGCCGCCGGCGTATTGGCTCCAGTCAAAGCCGCCCGGTCCGGGCCCGGCGCCCGGGCTGCCGGCGCCCGCGCCGGCCTGCTGGTAGCGCTGCCAGTCGGCCCCAAACTGGTCGTATTTCCGGCGCTTGTCGGGGTCCGACAACACTTCGTGGGCCTCGTTCACTTCCTTGAACCGGCGCTCGGCGTCCGGGTCGTTGGGGTTTACGTCGGGGTGATGCTGGCGGGCCAGCTTACGATAGGCCTTCTTGATTTCGTCGGCCGTAGCGGTTTTGGCAACCCCCAAGATTTTATAGTAGTCCTGATAAGTCACTTCCTCAAGTAGTTAGGCTGCGGACAGCAGGGGGTAGCAGTTAGGCAAATACACGCACACGGGCCGGCGGGCAACTGCGGCCGTGGCCCCGGCAGCGGGCTGTTTCGGCCGGGCAGTGCGCCGCCCGGCCCGGGACCGCGAACCAGGGTAGAACGTAGGCGGTTCTTTAAATGTTAGTCCGGCGCAGCGCGGCTGGAGGGGCGGCAAGCTTGGCCTATAATTTGTATTAAGGCGAACTTCCGACTTGCCGCCAACTTGTACCTTTGTGCCAGGTTTGTGGCTTCTGCTGCTCAGAATCCGTGTTTTTTCCACTGTAATCCTTTCGTTGTTTTTTATGATAAATCTACTTCGCTCTGTTGCTGCTGCATTACTGTTATCCATCGTAAGCCTGAGTGCTGAAGCGCAGACCACGCAAAAGTTGCCGCCGCGCCGGAAAGTAGAGCCGCGCGGCCGCGTCATTATCAAGCCCGGCCAGGAGATGATGAAGGACGGCGCCACGATGAAGGGCGGCAAGGTTATTCTCACGGAGCTGGGCCACACGCTGCCCTTGGCGGCCGACAAAACGCTGATTAACGGCACCAAAATCACGGTGGCGGGCGTGGTGACGACGCCCGATGGCACCACCACCCAGCTGCAGGAAGGCGACCACATGTCGCTCTCGGGCCGGGTCACCACCAAGTCGGCCATTGCTGAGCAGGATAGCCTGCGCAAGCTGATGGAGTATAATACCAAGATGAAGACGATGACTAAGCTGCAGAAGTCGCGTCTCAAAACCAAGGAAAAGGCCGAAAAAGCCAAGGCCAAGCGCCTCTCCAAGCGCGACAAATAAGCGCAGCGCGTGCAAAGTATCAGGTAACGCTGCCTGCCCCCGGGGCCGGCGCTGTTCTGCCAAACGCAGAGCTGCCCGGGCCGCGGGAGCGGGCAGGCTGTTTTCAGGCAGCTGGGGCTAAGTGTTTGAGCAGACCTAGCTTGGAGTGGGCCTTAGCGGGCCGTGTAGTCGGCCAGCACGGCCAGGCCGTCGGCGTCGTCGGTGGCCTCTACCACCTGATCGAGGACAAACTGCACCTCGGCCTCGGTCCAGCCCTGGGCCTCAGCGGCTTTCACGAACACGTCGAGGGCGGCGAAGCGGCCGGCGCCCGCGGGCAGCGCCCACTGCACTTTCTTGCGGATTCTCATGGAGGCAAAAGTAGCGAGTAGCGGCTGCCGGCTTAGCGCCGGCCCCGGGCAGGAGCAGCCGGCGCCGCCCGCAGCACGCGCAGCTCGACGGGCACCACGCCGGCGTCGACGAGGTCGAGCTTGCGGGCGGCCTTGCGCGAAACGTCCACGATGCGGCCCGGCACGTGCGGCCCCCGGTCGTTGACGACGACCTTGACCGAGCGGCCGTTGCGCACGTTCGTGACCCGGATGCGAGTGCCGAAGGGCAGCGTGTTGTGGGCGGCCGTCATTTTGCCGGGCCGGTAGGGCGCGCCGCTGGCCGTGGCCCGGCCGTTGAATTTATCGGCGTAGTACGAACCCTTGCCGGTCTGGGTGAAGGCCTTAGTGCCGGCGCAGCCCGTCAGGCCGGCCAGCAGGGGGTAGCAGAGCAGCAGCGCCGTCCAGCGCGCCGCGCTCATCAGCAGGGAGGGCTTATTCTTCATTTCGCTTGCGGGCTGGTTTTTTGGCCGGGACGCGCAGGGCCAGCAGGGCCTGGTAGTTGCCCTGGAAGACATTGAAATCGACGGTGCCGCGGATGCCGGGCACGTGCGACTCGTCGGAGTGCTGCCAGATTATCCACTTCGAGGCGTCGAGGGCGGGCTCGGCCACCTCGTAGTGGGCCAGCCAGAGCGGGTAGTCGTCGAAGTGGCCTTCGAGGTGGCGGCGGTAGTAGTTGTAGTTCGAATAGAGAATGGGCCGGACGCCGTAGTGGGCTTCTATCAGCTCCAGCCAGCGCGATACGCCGCGGCGCATCAGGGCTACATCGTGGA
>CAXUEM010000054.1:9508-13078 GCA_964249885.1 uncultured Hymenobacter sp.
GTAGTGGTAGGCCCCGCGGCTGATGCCGGCGGCGCGAGCCCCGCGCCAGTTGCGGGCGAAGCGGGCGTCGCGCAGGCTCTGGCCCTCCGAGGCCTTGATGAAGGCAAAACGTACGCCGTGCCGGGCTACCTCGGGCCAGTCGATGCGGCCCTGATAGGCCGAAACGTCGATGCCGTGCACGGTATAGCCATCCAGCAGGGGGGTGCGCTCGCGGCCCGTGAGCTGGCCCTGCGTGAGGCTGGCCCAGGCCCGGCGGGCGTAGCGGTTTACTTGCCGCGCGTAGCGCCAGTACCCGGCGCCGGCCACGCTCAGGCCCAGCAGCAGGGCCAGTAGCAGGACCCGGCCCCAGCGCACCCGCCCGCGCCGCCGCGGGGCAGGCGGCGCTGGGCGGCTGGTCGGAGTACGGCGGGGCGAAGCAGTGGGCATGGGTCGGCCGCCAAAATTTAACGGACAACGCGCCGCCCCGCGTGCCCGGGCCGGCGGGGTTGTGCCGAACTTTGCCGGGGCCGGCTGGCCAGCGAACTGCCAGCCACCCGTTTAGCCCGCCTAATTGCCATGTCTGCCGCCCCGCATTTTGACGAACCCCGCGACGAATCCGGCCACCTGATTCGGGAGCTGCACGGCGTGAAGCTGGCGGATATTCTGGCGTATCTGGTGGCCGCTTACGGCTGGCCCGAGCTGGACCGGCGCATCCGCATCAACTGCTTCGCCCTGAACCCGACCATCAAGTCCAGTCTGCAGTTTTTGCGCCGCACGCCCTGGGCGCGGGCCAAGGTCGAGGAGCTGTACATTGAGACGCGAATAGGAGAGTGGAAGAAAACCAAACGCTAAGGCGCAGCTGAATGGCGGAAATCATCGAAAAATCAGCGACTGGCTCGCGCTGGCTAGGGCTGGCCGGCTTCGTGGCATTCGAGACGGCAGCCTACTTTCTGCTGGCGTTCCTGACCTCGGCCCTGGGCGAGTCCAACCAGCGGCAGGCCGAAAACACTATTGTGAGCAACTGGGTCAAGACGATGACCTTTCTGGTGCTGCACTTGGTGCTGGTGGTGGTGGCCGTGCTGGTGCTCAGCAACCGCCTGCCGCGGCGCTACCGCGGGCAGGTCATGGGCTGGTTCTACCTGGCCCTGCTCACCGGGTTCGGCCTGCTGCTGCCGCTGTTCTGGTAGGAGTGTCCGGCGCGCACTCGGGCCGCAGGCCAAAGAAAAAGCCACTGCGGGGGCAGTGGCTAAGCTGAGAGATAAAACAGGGCGCAAAAGCTGCCGGTCGGCCCCGGCGTTATCAGGAAGGTAAGCGGTGCCGGTCGGTCCCGGCGTTATGAAGACAAACCAACTAAGGAGCGGCAACGCGGCGCTTAGGCGCGGCGGATGTCAATCTCGCGCTGCTCGTTGGTCGTGTCTTTGAAGGGAATGCGGATGCGCAACTCGGTGCCTTCGTGCACGGCGTCGATGCGGGTCAGGTCGAGGTTGCGGGGCAAATCCAGGGTCTGGACGAAGAGCGGGGCGGCCAGCTGGTCGTCGGGCTGGTGGCGGTACTCGCCGTACACGGTCAGGCGCTGGTCGTTGAGCACCACGTGGAAGCTTTCGGGGGCCACGGTGGGGGCGGCCACGCGCAGCAGCACGCCTTTGGGGCGCTTCTCGACGCGCAACTGGGGCTGGGCCACCCCGCCGCCGATGGTGTTGAGCAGGTCGAGCTGCGGGGCGATGTTGCGAATGAATTCAGGGCTGATGAGTTTCATGGTCAGGAGCCGGTAAGTAGCGGCTTCGGACCAGCTTAATCAAACGATGTACCAAAGAAAACAGCGAGTTAACTATGCTGATTATCAGACGTTTTGACTGACAAAATTGGTATCTTGGCGGCGGCTTCGGACAGGTTGGCAAAAACCAGGTTTTCGGGCGGTTTTCGCCCTGCCATTATGACGAAGTAAGTGCGCCGCGAGGCGGTCCAGTCCGATGGCCGCACGATGCCTGACCGGTCTGCCGGTTGAGGTGCCAGCAGGGGGTAAAAGGCCGGTTTTCGTTCGAGCCA
Source organism: uncultured Hymenobacter sp. (assembly GCA_964249885.1). Classification (GTDB taxonomy): domain Bacteria; phylum Bacteroidota; class Bacteroidia; order Cytophagales; family Hymenobacteraceae; genus Hymenobacter. The sequence continues at coordinate 11,534 of CAXUEM010000054.1, forward strand.
GCAGGGGGGTAAAGTGCTAAAACCGACTCGTGATGCCGAAGTGAATTTTGCCCTGCCCCAGGGCGAAACTCTGGCGAGAGTCGCGCCCCACCGAATACACAAATTGAAACACGCCGGCCGCCGTGCGAAAGCTCAGGCCCGCGCCCAGGCCGGTGGGCTGGTCGGCCCTAGGGCCCGTGGTGGCCGTTTCGTTGCGCAGATAAGCTTGGTCGGCAAACACAAACACATAGGAATCCGAGCCCGTGAACTGCCGGAACTCGGCCGTGCCCACGGCGTAGGAGCTGGCGTAGTACTGGTTTTCGACGAAGCCGCGCAAAGAGCTCAGGCCTCCGAGCCGGAACAGGTCGTTCTGAAACAGGCGGGCATTGAGCAGGCCCTCGCCGCGCAGGCGCAGCAGCAGCACACCGTTGCGCCCGGCCTTGAGGTAGTGCTCGGCGCGGGCACCTAAGCTGAGCTGGGTGCTGCGCGTGGGCGCCTGCTGGTAGAGCTGCTCGCTGATGAGAGCATTGCGGCGGATGGTTTTTGTCCCCACCGCCGCCTGCCCGCTCACCAGGGTGCCCCGGCGCGGAAAGTACAGGTCGTCGAGGCCGTTGCGGGCGTAGCCTAGGCCGTAGGCGGCGTAGCGCGAATCGATGTTTTCGGGCAGGGAACTGAGCTGGCTGTAGGCGGCCGAGTCGCCAAGCAGGCGGGAGCTGCGCTGCTCGCTAAAGAAGCTCAGCCGGCCGGCCCGCGCCGTGGGGTAGGTGATTTCGAGGCGGGGCCGCAGGGTGAGGAAGTCGCCGGTCTGGCGGTAGAGGTTGAGGGTGCCGCTCACCTCCAGCGGCGAGCCGAAGAAATTGGGGTGCACGTACTGGGCGTCGAGCAGTTGCGACTTGGCGTCGGTTTTGCGCCACTGCACGCCCGCCTGCTTGCCCCCGCCCTTGATGTTGCGCAGATTTATCGTGGCCTCGCCCGTAAATTGAAACTTGCCGCTGCCGCCAGCTCCGCCACCCGCGCCGTTGCCGCTCGCGTTCGGCAGCACCCCCACAATGGCATCGAACTGATTGGAAGGCCTATCATCAAGTAGTAGATACACCCGGGCCCGGCCCTGGGCAAAGCGCACCTCAGGCTCGGCGCGCAGCTTCAGGTAGGGCAGCTGGCGCAGGAGCTGGGCGGCGGCCAGCACCCGCTGCTGGCTATAGGGCTGATTGGGGAAAATCTGCAGGTAGCGGGTCAGAAACCGCTTTTTGGTTTTCGTGTTGCCTACCAGCTCAATCGAGTCGAACACCACGGCCCGGCCGGTATGCTGAAGCAGGGCCGGAGAGGCCGCAAGATGCGCTCCTGCAGCCGGGCCCAGTCGGCGGGCCGGAATGGCTGGTTGCGGTAAAGCCGCTCGCGATAGCCGGCGCGCGTGAGCAGACCATCGCCGAGGTTGCCGTTGCGCAGCTGGGCCCAGCGAAATTTCTCGCCCACGTACAGGCGCACCAGCAGGGAGTCGCGGCTCCAGCGCAGCTCGTCGGCCGAGGCCGTGAGATAGGCATCGGCCTGCAGAGCCAGGACCAGGTC